>QZKC01000081.1 GCA_003599425.1 Nitrospiraceae bacterium
ATGTTTTTATTTTTTAGCGATATCTCCATGTCCCCTTTTATTGCCGGTTTTAGTGATCTTGTTCAGATAGGATATTTTCTTTTTGTAGGACTGTATTTCTTTTTCATACTTTTTTCTCAGTTCCAGCTTCTTTAATATCTCCGGCACTTCTTTATTCGATATGTGTTTGCTGATGACTTTTTCACCCTCTCGATATTTCAGGTAAAAGTAGGAATATACTTTCCCCTTGTATCTCTTCTTCCGCTCATTCAGAGAACCTTTAGGAAGCCCGGCTACAGACCTCTCAAGGCCGTCAAACATCTCCTGACAGCGTTTAAGTTCATCACCGAGCATCCCGCTTATGACCTTGTCTTTTTCCACCACTTTCATGCTGTTATTATGCTTTTCGTGGTGGAAAAGCGCAAGAGCTTTGATTCAGCGTTTAAAGAAAGTGCGCTTTTCATTATATGATCCTCATATGATCCTCAAGGCGACAAACCTATGGAATTAGACGACATGCTCCGGGATCTTTTCAAATCCAGCTACGGTGAATTTTTACTCAGATTTGGCGGGACTCAAGAATTAATCGCTGCCATTGATTAAATGATGGCATAATTAATTGATTATCTTATCATAAGATTCCACGTTTCAGATCATTGACTTGACACACCTATCATCCAAACCGAATAATCCAATATGAGCAAAATAACCGCCTCAATGTTATACAACTTTGTCCAATGCCCTCACAGATTCACCCTGGATCTTTTCGGTAATTCTAAGGACCGTGATCCGGTAAGCCCGTTTGTTCAACTGCTCTGGGATAAAGGCAGTGCCTTTGAGAAAGAAGTAATCGAAGGACTGGAAACAGCCTTTACTGACCTCAGCAAATTCAAAGGAGAAGAAAAAGAACGTATGACACAGGAGGCAATGAAGCGGGGTGATAATTTGATATACAGCGGGCGAATAACTGCTGGTGACTTGGTCGGTGAGCCGGATATTTTAAGACTCCACAACAAATTTTACATAGCGGGTGACATAAAGAGCGGCGCTGGTGAAGAGGGGGCAAGTGAGGATTCTGAAGGAAAACCTAAGAAGCATTATGCAGTGCAATTGGCGTTATATACGGATATCCTGGAGATGCTTGGGGTTTCAGGAGGACGGTGTCCTTTTGTATGGGACATACACGGTGAAGAGGTCGAATATGATCTTAACGCTCCTCAGGGAGTCAAAAAGAAGGAGAGCTTATGGGCCCTTTATGGAACCTGTCTGGGGGAAGCAATTGCTATAAGCCGGAAGGCAATTCAGACTCTCCCGGCATTAGCAGCCAACTGCAAGTTGTGCTGCTGGAGATCACTTTGCAAGAAGGAAGTAAAAGAATCCCAGGACTTGACGCTGATTCCGGAACTGGGGAGGGGAAAAAGGGATGTCATGATCGCAAGTATCAGAACAGTTTCTGATCTGGCTGAAGCAGACATCTCCAGACTTATCAAAGGCAAGAAAAGTCCATTCCCGGGAATCGGACCGGATTCATTGCTGAAGTTCCAGGCACGGGCAAAGCTGTTACAATCTGCCGGTAGACCTTATATCAAGAAAGAGTTTGCTTTGCCGAATGCTGAAACTGAATTGTTCTTCGACATTGAAACCAACCCGATGAGGGACATCTGTTACCTCCATGGTTTTCTTGAACGACGGGGCAGTTCAGAACGATATGTCTCGTTCTTTGCAGATTCTCCAACCACGGAAGATGAAGAGCAGGCATTTGCCCAGGCATGGGAATATATTCAATCATCAAGGCCCTGCGCCATTTATTATTATTCGCCCTATGAAAGAACATTCTGGCGTAAATTGCGGGAACGTTATCCTTATGTTATGACCGAAGAACAGTTGGATGAACTATTTTCTCCTGAAACGGCAGTGGATCTCTATAACCATGTAATAAAACCATGCACGGAATGGCCGACGAATGATCATTCCATTAAAACCCTGGCATACTATCTCGGATTCAAATGGCGTGATACTGATCCGTCGGGTGCAGCATCAATTGAATGGTATCATCGCTGGGTTGAGTCCGGAGACCAGACTATCCGCCAACGCATCCTTGAATACAATGAAGATGACTGTATCGCGACGAGGGTACTTTTAGAAGGAATCAGGAGTCTGTCGCAAAAGAGCCATTGAATACAAATCCGGTGACTACGCGATCTCGGAGCACCGGTATGCTTTAATTTTCTTACCCTCCCCAATAAATAGTCACATTACGTATTGATATATTATGTCTGGAATAATTTCGGAAATTCAGATGGCATTTGTCATGCAACTGAATGTAGTAAATAAATCTATTTTTTGAATAGTTAATTATATTTTTCATTGTAAGATTAATTTTCAGCATTTGCTGAAAAAGGCAATAATAATGAAAATAAATTATCAGATATAAAACCGGCCTGCTGAATTATCCGGGCGGGATAGATGCGCTGGTAAATGAATTTAAACCACACCTGCGCCATGGACTGTTAAGGAAGGCTTGCAGAAAATCGCCGGGAAGTTCTCTTCAGAGAAAGCCTTCGGCCCAAAGTCAGTTGCAGACTTTGAAGAAGTAGTCGATCCGGATGAACAAGCGCGTATACAGAGAGATGCTTATGAATGCGTTAATGCATTGATCAGTAAGCTGGGTCTATAGAAAGAAATCTACTTCCCCATTAGAGAATTAATATTCGCTGTTGCAGGAAGCGGCACCGCAGTGCAGCGAAGCAACCTTTCTCACGCTAACAGGGCGACATGCTTTTGATGCTTTTGAAGTATTTTTCTTTTCTTCTTTCAATATCATTCAGTCGATAGAAGCCAGCCGGTTTCAGAAAGGTTAAATATGTTTTTTGCTTCGCGCCAATCTCGGTTTTGATGGTATAAAGTCTCCGGGCTTTTCCTTTTTTGAACAGGTCGGGGATAAAATCATAATCCCTGAGGAAACTACAGGGCATCAAGATCGGGACTTGGGGGGATAATTTAATCTCTGCTTTCTGACTAACCGTTACCTCCGTCTGAACGTCTTCCCTGAAACTGAAACCCGTGATGCTGAGATTATGCGAATTCCTGCTATTCATGTATTTACCTATTTCATTGTTCGTCATCAATTGCAAGTGCTTTATGAATCCTATGCGCCTGTTTATTTTATGCCAAAGGGGATTAGAGAACTATGCGGCAAAACTAAATTGAATACTTCCAACATCAACATCGTTACATAAATATAATCAGTCTTTTAACAGAAAAATATCAAGTGTTATGCTGTATTCAAAACCAGATACTGTATTCAAAAATTCAGAAACTTCATGTCCTCGGTAAAGAAGTCGGTCTTTGTTAGAATCAGTAAGTCCCGTCTCTCAAAACCTCCAAGAAGTAATACAAAGACAAGAAAGGGGGTATTAAGATGAAATCTTCAGTAGCAAACGCATTACAAGAAGACCCGAGCATGATTGTAGATGACAATTTTTTGATTCAGAATTTAAACCTTTCAAAATCATTCATAAACCAGCACGCTCGGGCAATGGGGGCTTTCAGTAAACCACGAAAGTTTTTTTTGAAGTATGTGATGAACCACCTGGACGATCTCGCCATGAATTCCATCAGTAAGGTCGGTGATAGGCGGATGGAGCGATCGTATCAAAAACGCATGGTCGACCAGGTCGTAGATGAGACATTGCTGAAGGCAAGGATGATAAAAAGGAAGAATTAATCACTCTTTCTCTAAAAAGGCATAACTACTGTTCAGTTCTCCCTAAAGTTTACAGGGCAGACACGCCATCCAAAATTTTGAATACACCTGATAACCCTCGCCACGGTCATCTCCTCAAATATGTTGATTTCCGGTGGAAACCTGGGTTGCGCACCAAATTCAATTGATCCTCGAAATCGTCTTTCTGGCTGTCTTTTGATGTTGTGTAGTAGTCTTCTGTTAGCGGATTGACTCTCATTGTTTCGATGAATTATATTTTAGAGAAGTGAAAAACCTGGTTGATTCATATCTAAAGGACCGCATAATCCACTATACATCTGACAAAATATGTCGAGAATCAAAGAAGACAAGACTATAGAAGGCCGGATCTCTATGGAAATTGTCGTTGACGCTTATAATGAAGAAGAACGAGCGATGGGATGGTATTACTATCTCGAAGACAAATTAGTATTCCCTTTTGAGGCCAAGTGTATTGCGACAAGATCAACATCGCCACTTGTCGTCGGAGAGAAAGTTGAAGTAAAGAAGATGGCCCCAGAAGCGGAGTGCGAGCATGCGATGCTTGTCATGGTCAGTTGGCAAGGGCGATCATTTGCCGTCCCCTTGGATCAGCTGAAGCCATATAGTGCAAACAATGAAACCCTGCAGGCAGTTGCAGACTGGCATTACTGGGTTAAGAGAGGATATGAGTTCTGAGAGGAATCATTTGTGACTCATATTGTAAGTCGAAAAGTGAAATACTACAGCATAGACATTGTGGTTAACTTTGATACTCCTCGCGAAATGCCTCAAGGTTCTGGAAGACCTTGGAACGCAGCAGGATATTGTCAATATTTTTACTGCACTGAAAGCTCGAAAGAAAAAGCGAAGCAGCTCGTTTTGGATTTCGTTAGGAAAAGGGAAGTGACTCCTGAATCTTGTAACTTCAAATGCGACCGAATCGCATGGATGCGGAGATTAGAAAAGCGGGAACAAATTATGCGGAGTTGTACTGCCGATCTTACTGATGAGCTTTTTCAGAAGAGAAATGAAATTGGAATATGGTACTACAGTAAAAAAGAATATTTCGTAAGTGAAACAGATTATGTTGCATCGTTGCGGTAAGGTTTCAGGGTAATCAATATGGATGAGAAGAAGAAAAAAAGAGATATCTTGCCGGAACTGCTGGAAACTGCTTCTCCTAAGACGTTGAGGGATCTCCTGCGTCATTTGGCAGCCTTTAAGATCGAGGTACGCCGGGAATGTTTGGAATACTTGAAAATGCACGTACCTCTGTCTTCTGAGCACAGGAAAGTATCGGATGGCGAAGCTGCTCTATTGCTGTGGTCTGAGCTTGCCCCAGACCTGGATGAGCTCAATGAATACGGCGGAGGTGATTATGGAATGGTGGATCATGTGGCCAGCCTGCTCTATGAGATTCAAGAAAAGCTTAGTGGTAAAAATATCGATTTAGAGTATCGGCAGGAGCTTCTTGATGAAATTCTGCCGTATATCGAGAGCAGCAACGCCGGTCTGGACGATCAACTCTATGATGTAGCTTATGCCTGCTGTTATGAGGATACCGACTGGCGTCGACTGGCAGAGGCATTTGAAAGAATGAAGGGTGAGTGGAAAATGAGTCGCGCCAGGGTTATTTATCGAAAGATCGGTGATCGCGAAAAATATCTTTCACTACGGCAACTGAAGATGGAGGTCGGTGCGGATTATCATGACTTGGCGACTTTTTACTGGGACGAGGGCGAAAAAGAGAAAGCCATCGCAGTTGCCGAGCAGGGTTTGCAAAAGGGCCAGGGCAGAATGGATGAGTTACGCACGTTCCTTGCTGACCGCGCCAAAGAATCCGGCGACCGAAAGCGGTATCTGGATCTTCACTTCGTCCAGACGACTAATCACCTTACGCTTGAGAAGTACACAGCCTTCAAAAAGCTCTGCTCGCATGCCGAATGGGAAGCGTTTGAAGGAAGGATTCTCGAACATCTGGACGATGCCTGGCATAGTGAACAACTGAAAATCCGCATGCACCGTCGGGAATATGAACGAGCCATAACTATCCTGATTAACGCAAGATATCCGATTCACGCATGGGATAACGGTTATGAATTGCAGGCAGCTAAAAAGCTGGAAAGCTACTTTCCCGAGGAGGTCCTTAAATTCTATGTGTCTGGACTTGGTAATTTGAAAGCCAATGCTGTGCGTAAGGAGTATGCCCGCAAGGCGAAGGTGATGAACAGGATACGGCTCCTGATAGTGGGGGTTCTCCGACAGGAGGAGCGCTGGCTGGACCTCGCCCGAGAAGTCAAACTTGCGAATCTCAAGCGCCCGGCCTTTCAGGAGGAATTCGCAGCTATAATCCCTGGATGGCGTCAAATTCAATGACATGACTTCTACGGGGCAATGCTTCTCGAAGAATGCGTTTCCATGCGCCCTCCACCTGATAACTCGCTGTTATCGGATTCAGCTACAAACGAAGAGTTTGGCCCGAAACATTTCGCGCCCGCTTGGTCTCTCGGCTTTCAGCGAAGAAGTAGCGGTGTCTGTTTCTCTTGATACTATATGGACTGGTGGCATGACCTGCAGAAAAAAGTGTTTAGCCTGAAGTGTGTGCTAATCCCCTACAGCACCCAATTCGTCCTATGACCTCGATAACATCGACGAGGCCGCAGGTATCGGAAATCTAAACTATTGAAGAATTCGTCCAGAAAGCCACAAAAATATCTGCCAAGCTATAACGAGGGTTTCAGCCATAGGTGTCCGTCGTCCAACTATATAGGGTAGCAATTTATAGTTTTAAAAATGCTCTTACGGGTATTTCCTGTAAATTTGTGGCCATTAAAATTCGATGATTAGGAAAAAAAGAGTCATAACACAAGACTCAAGTCTCTTCAAATGAACTTTGGTGGTATGCAATATTCCAAATAAACATCCCACCATTAGTCAGTGTTATCTGAAACCTTAGCGGCACATCTGTTTCTCTTTGAGGCAATGGAATTTCTGTTAGAGTAATACCAGTTGGCATTCGCGCCTTCAAACAATGCGCCGTAACTTCTTCCACAAAGCAACTGCCCGATTTCCCCCTTAGCCAGCTTGCTACAGTGTTCAGCTACCAGTTGAGCGATTTGCTGTGAAGCTGTGCGCGTGTTCAACAGCGGTTCCATAACCTGATTATACTGTTCATCGAATATGACCCGCTTAGTGTAGTCCGGGAAGACGACATCCCGTAAACGTAGAATCCCCATAAAAAGACGGGCTATAAAGGGTGAGCTTGTACCCTCATCCATCATTTTTTGGATAACAAACTTTGATGGCTCCAGCTTGATAACCATGTTAGACTGTCTTTGAATCCTTTCCAGCATTTGCAAGAAATCTGTATGCGTAATTGGGAGCACATAAGAGATCTGACTGTCGGGCAGTTTTATTACACCTCCACGCTTCAATGAGTCTTTTCCGAGAAAGATTAGCAGCCCATCCAGCGGCAATTTCCCCTTGAGTAGGATAACTCCGCCATCTTGCCAAGGAATGAATTGTAGGGTAGACAGAAGGTTGCCCTGCTGGTCTTCAATCAGGAATGGACGTTGCAGAATATATCGGTCATTATAGAATTGCCTTGGCACAGGCAGTAGCTTACCACTCAGATTGTACTGGTACCCTGTAACGATCATTGCTTCATTTGGAACATCTTCCAAAATTCGGTCCCAGTTAGGCAACTTTGCGCCGGGAGAAAAAATCATAAGATGCGCCATGAGGAAAGAGCACATCTTGTTAAATGTGAACCGTCTGGTTGGTCTGATGACCATGATTACGTACATTGGTGGCGAGTAGTTTTTAAGGGCCCCCTCAGCAGGTGGAAGAAAATCACCCGCTACATTCTCCCCTGGAAACTGGACTGCGTAGTTGATTATGCCTTTAGAGAGCACGACCACCATATTCGTCCACTCGCGGTCTGGATGTTCTTCGTTCAAACGGTCGAGTTCTTCGGTCAAAGACTCAATTGGCTTTGTCGCATTACGGGCAAAGATTATTCCTAAGGTGACAGTGGTCAAAGGGACACTGGGTACAGTTGGTGCCGGAGTCTTTTTAAGTCTTTTCGCATAGGCAATTTGCCCATAAGCTGTTCTTAATGTTTCTACGTCCAAGTTTTCACGGACGTCTACGACGCAAGCCACATTATCTGCATTAAAGTTCAAGGGTTCAGGTGTCGACTGGGACTGTGTAACGATGTGAATTAAAGAGCCGAACAGCTCGGTCTTTTGTCCTTCAGCATCTATGACATATCCCTTTGTTGCCCGAATAGGCCACACCAACAACTCATTCAAAATTTGATTCAATGCATCTGTAACGTTGCTCGTTGACTCGGCGAGCTTTTGGCCTAAACCATAAATCGCCTGTGATATTGAAACTTCCATAATTGCCAATATACAACAATCTGGCAATTTCCACAATTTTCCTTACAAGAAACAGTTTCCGAAACAACTACCTGTTTTAAGTGGCGAAATAAACGCCATTTCATCTTTTTGAACCTATTCCTTTGGAGGGTAACTTGCAGTCATAAAGAATTGCATTTCTTGCGAGATACAGGAAGAACACCGCGCGTAGCTGAGATCGCATGCGGCTGTCGACTTCTGTGAGAAAGAGAGAATTTTACTTTTAATTATGAACCTCTCTTGTGCTGACAAAGATGCATGTAAAAGATATTGACAGGGTTATAAATCTTCAACTATAATTCACTCTTCTGAGTACGGAATAAAGTAGAAGACTCAGTTGCAAATGTGTTGTTTCAAGTTAAGATTTCCTACCAGAATGTGCGGTCTCTGAGATCAATGCAGAAATGATAATTTGTGACAGAAATATTCATTATCGTTTTTTTCTCCTCTTTCTCTTTATTACAATAACAATTACTTAAGAGATGTGCTGTATTATTATAATACAATCAATTGACAGATAATCTTACTTATGATATTCTAAATGAAGACAGGAGGGATTAAATGAGCATATATGGAAAAATAGGTCACCGGATCAAGTCATTGCGAGACAAAACCGGAATGAGCCAGGATGCACTGGCTAAACGCATGAAACTGCCCCGTCCGGCCATTTCGCAAATCGAAAGCGGTTCGCGTAAGATTGCAACAGATGAGTTGCTCAAGCTCTCACACATATTTCATGTACCTGTAAACGACCTTCTCAATCCGGGCACAGAGCCTGACATCCGCTTGCATGAGGGGAAAGAAGAAAAGCCCGTTAAGGCAAGCATGAGGATCAGTGTACCGCAGAGGAACCTTCAGAAATTCAAGGAAGTGCTCCTGTATATTCTGAACAAGGTAGGTTCGAAACCGAACATCGGGGAGACAGTAATCTACAAGCTGCTTTATTTCATAGATTTTGATTTCTACGAGAAATATGAAGAGCAGCTTGTGGGCGCAACCTATATGAAAAACCAGTACGGCCCTACTCCTGTTGAATTCATCAAGATCGTTGACCAGATGATAAACCACGAGGAAATTGAGAAAGTAAAAAGCGGATACTTCAATTACCCGCAAACCAAGTATCTCCCGCTTCGGAAACCGGATTTAACAAAGTTCAAGGCAAACGAGATTGAGGTCATAGACGATGTCCTGAACAGGCTGTCCGATATGAATGCAGCGCAGATCAGCGCCTACTCTCATAATGACGTGCCCTGGCTCACAACCGCTGACGGCGAGACTATCGAATATGAATCGGTCTTTTATCGTACACCTCCTTATTCGGTGCGCGCTTATGCGGACGAGGACTGATGTGGCGCGAGTTCTATAGTTCATTTTCCGGCACGCAGTTCAAACAGATCTCTCATGTGCCGGAATTCGAGAAAGACCTGAAGAAGCTGACCAAACGGTTCCCCTCACTTGAAGATGACCTGAAGATATTCGTAAAAGTGGCCATGAACGCTTTTCACAAGCAGAACATTGACAGCAGAGCTATCTTTCACATATCCGACCTCGGCATTCACTCACCGAAAATCTATAAAGCCAAAAAGTTCGCCTGCAAGGCGCTTAAAGGAAAAGGGGTGCAATCGGGGATAAGGGTCATCTATGCCTATGATGAATCGGAAGACCGAGTGGAATTTATAGAGATATATTACAAAGGGGATAAAGAGAATGAGAGCCGGGAGAGGATAATGAAGTATTACAGAAAATAACTGCTTAGTAAAAATTATTTTATGAGGATACAAAAAGACCATAAAGTGGAGGCGTTACAGGTCAGATGATCAGTATATTGTCACGCAGTTTACGTGTCAGAGACGACGGCACAGGAAAAAGAAGGGAAATAAACGGAACGCTCGCCGAATTCGAGAACGAGGACGCGATAATTCTACTTGGCGATCCGGGAATGGGAAAAACAACTCTCTTTATGGCGGCTGCCAAATCGAATTAGACGACTGTCCGAAAGTTCCTGGTTGACCCTCATGCCGCAGCGGAGGGTCCGATATTCCTTGATGCACTCGATGAGTACAGAACTATTGCGAGGGGGCAAGACGCCAGCGACGAAGTTGCCAAGGCACTTTGCTTACTGAAAAAGCCTAAGTTTCGCTTATCCTGCCGAGCGGTTGACTGGTTTGGATCAACGGATGAAGAAGTGCTCCGGGTCGCCAGCGCATCCGGACGAGTTGTGGTTCTTGAACTCTGTCCTCTTTCACGTGATGAAATACTTATTACTGTACAGGGTGTAGTTCAGAACCCTATTGCCTTTATTGATGAAGCCGGATCAATGGGGATCGCAAATCTACTTGGCAATCCGCTTACTCTCGAACTAATAGCAAAAGCTTGGGGAACTAACAAGAAGCCTCGGAACAAGTTCGAGGCATATGGAATTGGTGTCTCTGAACTGATTAAAGAGATCAATCCTGAACATGCTAAACGCGGTGAGACCAGCCCTGTTCCGGATGATTTACGGAAAGCTGCAGGCGCGGCTGCCTCCACTATACTTCTCTCTAACTCGGTTGGCCTTTCACGCACAGAACCGGCGTATGGAAACGGTTATGTTAGGCTTTCCATAGTGCCGCATCTGAACAAAAGCAATCTTGATGCTGTCTTGGAGAGGCGGCTTTTTATTTCCCCTGAAGTGGATAGATTTGCGCTGGTTCATCGGACAATTGCAGAGTTCTTGGCGGCAGAAGACCTGTCAGAGCGCATAAATAACGGCCTTCCAATTGACCGAGTTATGGCGCTTTTATGTGGGAATGACGGCAAGCCGGTGTCATCTCTCAGAGGTCTTTTTGCCTGGTTGATCTGCAAGCTGGGGCATATCGCTGAGGATTACGTTGAGCGTGATCCCTATGGCATTGTTACTTATGGCGACGCCAGTGTGTTACCACCCAAAGCTCAATGTTCAATATGGATTGGTCTTAGTCAGCTTCGCGATCCATGGTTTCTCAGAAACGAAGACGATCATGGATCATTTCGTGAACTTGCCAATCCCAATACAGCTAACATCATACAAAAACTCCTCAAAGATCCGGAAACCGGATTTCATTTGAAAATCGCTGTACTTGAAGCAATTGCAAACAGCACTAACGACATAGGGCTAACCACTATTTTAAAGCACATGGTTTTAGATAAACACAACAGCACAACGGTTAGATCAAAAGCATTAAAGGCTTTTGCCAAATTGATTCAGAATGATAAGAAAAAGCTGGAGTCTCTTGATAGTACCCTCTCCCGAGCTAATGATGACGTTGTTGCTTACGAAGTGCGAACATCTCTTCTCCGCTTGACACGAGCATTTGGCGCATTGCCCGTGCGATTACTTTCAATCATGGAACAGTGTATTTCTTCCAAGAAAGAAGAACACGTCATTGGTAGCCTCTATCAAATGATTGACTTGCCATCTGATTCAGATTTGGACGAGATTCTTGATGGCGCTGGTCGGGTGTTAAAACATAAGACTGACCATCGTTTTGAGTTTAGGTCAATATTTAATGTGTGGCTGAAGCGACGTCTTGAAAATTCTTCACCGATTACAGCCTTACAGCTATCCAAATGGCTTCAAAATATACACATAAAACACGAATACAATTCTCAGGAGACTCTGGCAGCTCTGAAAATACGATTTTCAAATGAGCCAAAACTCTTTGAAAGTGTATTCGAACATCTTACCAATGCCCTGCCAAACAAGGAACATTCATTCTGGCTGTTTGTCGCTCATGACCTTTGGACACTATTGCCGGCGATGGTGTGGCCTGTTCCCCATAGCGATTTCTTTTTTGCGCATGCTGAGAAGGAGAGTGATCCAGAGCGTGCAGCAGATTTATTTCGTATGTATCTGAATTGGCTGCCCGAGGAAGGAGTTTCTGTAGCTAACGCTGAGGCAGCGTTTGGTTTGTTAAAGCGGCGTCCTGACATTGCAAGGTCGATCGGGAATTGGAGAAGCTGCAAAATCGCAAAATGGAAAAAAGATCAATGGAAAAGAGAGAAAAAAGAGAAACGCAAATATTCCGTGCGACGTGCACAGAATGTTGCCTACTTTACTCCTCGTCTCACAACCATTAGAGAAGGAAAAGAGGAGCACATACTTGGGTGGGCAGCCATGGTCTATCTTGGGCTTTTCTACGACATTAAGGACATTCCCGACGCACGGGAGCGTCTTGTTAACGAAACAAACGAGGAGATCGCAGATGCTCTTATCCAGGGTTTCATCCGCTATACTGAACAACCAATTATCCCGAAAAAGGACGCAATCATCGAGAGCTGGCTGAAAAATAGCGTCCCCTACACCCACACCCTATTGGGTTTGTCCGTGTTCTTGCGTTGTAGCGCTGGCATGGATGTTCCTGATGAAGCACTCCCGAATTGTCTCGCGGCAGTAGCGACATGCTTTCACGCCGGTGATAAGATTCCGGGATACGATGACGCCTTGACAGCATGGCTTCTTCATGAAATACAACAAAACCCAGTTGTCGTGAAATCCGTTTTACAGGAATTGTGGGTGTTAGGAGCAACAAAGAAGAAAGGAGATTTGCCAGGTTTCTATAAGATAAGTCCGGACCCTGACTCTCAACAATTCATAGCATCATTGTCCGCTGATGTTCTGAATACTGGGATCGATGAGAATCCTGAAACTGTTAAAAGACTGGTTTCTGTTCTCCTATTCCATGATCAGCGCACCGCCATTGTGATTTGTGAGGCTAAACTTGCTCAAAAAGAATTATCAGCAGAGTTGAGAGCCATTTGGAGCACGGTTCTTTTTGTGATTGATCCAGGCAAGTATTTGGAATCATGGAAAACCTTTATTGTGGGCGAGGACGCGGTCTTATGGAATGCCATTGAAGTTATTAAGGGTGATCGATATGGAAAGCAAGAGGCTGTTAATCTAACAACGGCACAACGTGCAGAGCTCATTACGGTGTTGGGTCAAAGATTTCCTAATGTTGGCCATCCATCTGGCGTGTGGCGTGGCGGTCAACACCCATGGGAGGCCTCAAAGTTTGTCGCTAATCAGATTAGTCTATTGGCCGCTGATTATTCTGTGGACGCTGGGACCCAGCTTGAACGATTGGAGAATGTCGTCGGCCTGGCGAGCTATCACGACCTGATCAGACACCATAGAGCACAGCACGAAAAGCAACAACGTGAATCAAGCTTTGCATTTGCATCGCCTGAGCAAGTCGCAGAAGCCATTTCGAATCGAGCACCTGCCACTCCAATGGACCTCTTGGCCTTCATTGTTGATCACCTTATTACGCTCTCACGCGAAATAGCCAGAACGTAAAGAGAAAGATACCGGGCTTACTGGAGTGAAGAAGGACGTGATTTGATCAAGCCCAAACGTGAAGAAGTCTGCTCTGGATTATTGGCAGAGGACCTACAGAACAGGGTGAAAGCGCATGGTCTTATAGTAACGGTCGAGCACCACATGGTTGAAGACAAAGAATGCGATATAATGGTTTTGCAGGGAACTGAGCGACTCTTGCCAATAGAGGTCAAGCACCACTACAACCCTGATCTATGAACAGCATGCAAGACCCAGCTTGGACAATACACGCGCGACGCAAAGGCAGGCGGACTCGGCATCTACCTTGTCCTCTGGTCAGGTGAGACAAGGGGCCGTATGATGCCGAAAATTCCGAAGGGTCTCAAACGTCCTAAAAGCGCAGCAGAACTTAAAAACGCGCTCACATCGCCCATCCTTGGAGGAGATCAGCATCGGTTGAACGTCGTTGTCGTGGATATTTCGAGGCCCTGATGCCTGCCAAATTAGTGAGCACAGCGGCGTCTACCCTTGAATTTGTTTTTATCATAACCTGCTATTTTTTCATATCGAGGTCTATCCACGATATAGTTACAGGGACAATATTTCTCAGGATCAGATTGAGAAGTTATCCGCAAAAGATTGGAACATGATATGCCTCTTGAGTCCCAAGCGTCTGCCCAGCAACAGTTGATTATTAATTTCAAATCATCATTGATGCCTCCGTTTTTTAGATTGCAAATTTTAGTCTATATGTTTATTTTGATTCAACATATCAAAAAATAAACACTTTGGGAAATTTGTCGAAGCAGATTCTGTAAATTTAATTGACGATACCCATATGATGAATGAAGGTGCCCTCGTGACTTTCATGCCGGACTCTGCAAATTTATTTCGAATAAAATGAACTCTCTTTCAGGAAGAAGTTGAAACCTGAGCTTATACTGCGCGAGGGGATAACGTACTGACTTACACAAATTATTTCGGTCAAAGAAGAAAACCAGATTTATTAAACGATATCGCATGGCGTCTTCACCAACATTGCTCTCGGATCAATAAATATATCATGCAAGCTGCAGGTGATATATCACGCCTTAATTATTTCATCATGGAAAGCGCTGTTGTTCGCGGGACTATAAAGGTTGAACCTAACTGTATCTGTAGTCGGGGGAAAGGTTTTGGAGATATGAAAATATTACTACTATAAAATAATCGGACAGTTTTTCGTAACAGCTTTATGTAAATGGCGGATGAATATTTCTGATCAGTACTCCGTCGGATTTCAATAGTGTCCCTCACTTTTTTCGATAAAGAGTTTGTACTCCTCTTACATATTTTTTCCTCAAAATTTGAATCCATTTTTAAGGGTTATTTTTTTAATCAAAAAATAGAGGTTACGGAAGGTTCACGGAAGGTTTTTTAAGCACTTTATGGCACCTAACCTATTGATTTATAACAAATCATTGGCGGGAGCGTGTGGGAATCGAACCCACCATGCCCACTTGTGGCAGGCAACACCGGATTTGAAGTCCGGGAGGGACACCAGAACCCTATACGCTCCCAAATTCGTCAAGCGACGTAGATAATGATACTTGATTTGCTTTCTCCATGGCAACCGTCTGCGTCAGTCATTCGCCTTACTTCGCCGCATATTAGACACGCGCTGTCATCAGTTCCTTCTCTA
Organism: Nitrospiraceae bacterium; assembly: GCA_003599425.1. Taxonomy (GTDB): domain Bacteria; phylum Nitrospirota; class Thermodesulfovibrionia; order UBA6902; family UBA6902; genus SURF-23. The sequence continues at coordinate 15,108 of QZKC01000081.1, forward strand.
TGATCTCAGAGGACACATCCCCTCTACCGTAGAGCTCTTTGAGCTTCCCCACGTATCCCTTAGTCTTGTCGTATCCTTCCACTCTTGCCTTTTCAATAAGTCCCCAGTCACCTGTCCTTAAAAATTCTTCATATGCATGCACAACCTCAGGGAAAATAATCTTCCGATACCCTCCATGCAATGCAATAAAGAAATAAAGAGACGCGGTTTTATTTTGTGTAATGATATAAGACAACGTCCCTGAAGGGCAGGTATCAGAAAGGACATCTTTCAGCGCCCTGAGAAAAAGCTCAGCCCTCCCGTAGGGGATCTTGACCAGCAGGTCCCTCCACCACCTTCCCAGCAATCTCCTCTGCGATGCCTCTCCGAGCTCATGATTGATAAGGGCCTTTATCTCCTCTGATACAAGTTTTGAAAACAGTTTATCGAATACTCCGTCTGACATATCCCTGTCCATGTCCTTTGAAATACCGTATTCAGAGAATGCATGAACCTAAAAACCGCAGTTACCCACCACTTTGAATAGGCAAAAGCAGCTTTGTTTGTAATCTGAAGCCGGTAACGGTAGTTATAATATGTTCGCAGACAC
>QZKC01000039.1 GCA_003599425.1 Nitrospiraceae bacterium
TGATGAGTACGCCATTACGGAACCACCACTGTCGCTGGTAATGCCATAGATAAAATAGCTTCCCGGGGTCATTCCTAACGTATTCCATGTGCATGTCACATCTGTGCCTTCCGGCGCTGCAGCACATGCACCGGAAATCGGGTTACCGTTATATCCAGTATTGTCATTATCATAATAAAATGCTGCTGTCACGGTATCGTCAATGTTCGGATCGGTCAGAGTATATTTAATGTTGTACGTATCCCCGACAACTACCGTGTCATCCGTACCGTTCGGTTCGGAGACGGATATCGTAGGCGGTTCATTTGGTGGATAAATAGTGACCTGGCCCAGGGAATAGTTTTTAACTTCTCCATGTCCGTCATTGGTTACGCCATGGATGTAGAAGGTCTTTGGCGGCATACCGGAAGAATTCAAGCCTGTTGTATCCCATGCACATGTCACTCCCGCTCCTTCAGGAGCTGAAGCGCATGTCCCGCTAATAGCAGTGCCGTCATATCCTGTACCATCAGTATCATAATAGAAAGCTGCTGTCACAGCATGATCGGGATCGCTGAGATTATAGGTAATATTGTATGGATTACCGGCTTTGAGAGAATCGTTGGCCCCGTCCGGCTGTGTAATTTCAAGAGTCGGTTTCTTGTTTGTCCTGAAAGAGAACTGATACGGGTCGCTCATTGGAACCTGTGATGAATTCTTTACCGCTGTAGTTACAGTAACTGTATAAAGTGTGTATTCAGTCTGATTACTGGTCGTGAAAGTTGCGGAGTTACCAGCACAGACGAGCAAGTTCCAGTTAGGGCTATTTGATGTTATGGTGCCTGTATTGACCGTTGTACAATCTACATTTGTATTCCAAACTATCGTTACAACCTGGTTCAAAGCTACCGCTGTTGCCCCATTGACCGGAATAGTGCTGCTCACCGAAGGTGATGTCCTGTCAACAGTCACAGTGTTTCCCACCCCGGGTGTTTCATAGTTATTCGAGGTGTCTTTAGCACGGCTCTGTAAGGTGTAAGTGCCGTCAGCAGGCAAGTTCCAACTGTAAGTCCATGTTGCATTTGCAGTGCCGCAACCTGTGCAGGACGTTACAGGTATCCACGCACCGCCGTTTATGGATATTTCAACTCCCGCTACTAAATTGTTATCTGAAGCAGAACCGGAAATTATATATGGATTGGGAGCGCTGCTGTTTATTTTTGAGCCATGCAATGGATCAGTTATTGAAGAACTCGGTGGTGTTGGCTCACCTGTAGTATAAGAGAATTGATAAGTCGCTGCCATAAAATTACCGACACTGTCTTTTATATCCGTTGACAGGTTCACCGTATATTCAGTCAATATGGTCTGACCGCTTGGGGTGAATACTGCCTGGGCCCCGCTGCAGGAAGTCTTGGACCATCCGACCGAAGGGGATATTGTTACAGAAGTCTCGTCAACCGATGTACAATCAATATCCCGGTCCCAGTTTATTGTCACAGCGCTGTTCTGAATAATAGCTGTTGCGCTGTTAATGGGACTGGTAGAAGTTACAGAAGGACCTCCCCTCTGAATAGTTACATTAACGCCCGGTCCGGGAATTTCATAAACGCTCCTGTTGTCAAAAGCTCTGCTTTTGATGTTATAAGGTCCATTTGCAGGAAGCGTCCAACTGTAGGTCCATGTTGGATTTGCTCCGGGGCAGCCCGGACATGTTGCCACGTTCCAGTTTTGCCCACCGTCTGTAGATACCTCTATGTGATTTACACTTTCATCATCACCAGCAGTACCTGTTATGGTAAATGGGTTCGGAGCACTGTTATTTAGCAAGACCCCGTCAAGCGGGCTTGTTATTGAAGACGAAGGCCGATGGTTTACGTCGAAATTAAATGTATCAATTGCTGAGGTAAGCTGGTCCCCGCATGTCGCATCATCTCCCGTTACTGTAAGTATTTTCGATCCGTTAGTCCATATTAATGTACTTACTGATTGTGACTGTGTTTCATTCCCTGAATATATTGATACAGGGCAATAAGTAGGATTAATCGTAGTGCCATGTACGAAATCATTTGGAGTCTCAGTTCCCTGGGTAATATAAATGCCATCAAGTAAATGGTTCTTGTCCCTGATCCATACATTGATCGTGTGAATACCGGGTGTGGTAACGTTTATTTTATTTGTTTCTCCGTCTTGTCCTGATAAAGATTGTTTCGTATTCGTCCAAACCCACTGGTCATATACGTCCTCAGTTAAAGCTCCAACACAGGTGCCGTCCAGTCCAATGAATACTGAGTCTTGACCATCGTTATTCTGATTTGGATCAAATCCGGCATAGCCCCTGATCCAGACACGATACGTCCCTGTCTGATTGAACTTAACCTGATATTTTTTACCTTGATCATTGGAAGGACAACTGTTTTTTGACTGACTGCTGCCCCCGTTACTCCTTAGATACCCTGTTCCAAGATAATTGGCAGCCGAGGTCTCCAGTACAAATGTACCTGTTCCCTGTGATATGGTTCCTGTAAAATTTTCAGCATCAAAGTATGTTCCTTCGGGATCGATGGTGCAGATGCCGCTTGAGACAACTGCTACGTCGTAGATCATGTTCACTGCATTGCTTGAATTAACTATTGAAGTCAGATCTACAGGATTTCCATATAATGATTGTCCGGGATTAATTGTGATAGAACCTGTCTTTATACAATCGTTAATATTGAGCAGGTTTGATGATCCGATATTAGCAGCGCCGAGATCAGGTGAATCAACTGTTACTGAAGAAACAACCGATTTTATCGTATAGCCTGCCTGACCGGAAGCAATATCATACACGATATAAATATACTTCGAGATACCATTTGTAACCGTTCTGTCCGAGGCTGCTCCTCCATTAAGTGTTAATGTTTTATGTGTCCCGTCCCAGGCCCCGGTATTACCAATAAGCACAGCATCAAGGGGCAATGTAGATGAACTGGTCGTTGATATGTATACTTTTGCATCAAGTATACTCGTTGCTGTTCCTTCATCAAGCAGCCCAAGCAGTATAAGTTCGACCTGTCCATCAGCAACATTGCTGCTGTCAACCTGGAACCTTTGCATAATGACGCCCTGATCAATTTCAGTTGGATTGTCTGCAGCTATCGCAGTGTTGCTGGAGATCAAGATAGCGTCACGCAGCGTGGGTGTGCTGTCAAATGTAAATGTATCAGCAGCAGAAGGCAAAGGGGTAAGACAAGTAGCATCATCGCCGTTTACTGTGAGTGTTTTCACTCCGTTTGTCCAGGCCGTAGTATTTACTGACTGTGCAGCAGTTTCGTTTCCGTTGAAAATTTCTATACTGCAGTCCTTGGGATTCAGTTCAAGGCCATGAGAGCCGTCAGTCGGTGTTTCCGAACCCATTGTTACATAAATGCCGTCTAACCTGTGATTGGTTTCCCGGACCCATACGTTAATAGTGTGAGTTCCCGGAGTTGTAATATTTATTGTATTTGTACCATCCTGGATAGTGTTTGTCCAAATCCATGTATTCAAGTAGGGGTCGCAAGCGGTACCAGTGCATCCGGCAGGTGTTTCTCTCAGAGCACCTACACAATTGCCGTCCAGGCCTATAAATATCGAGTCCGCATTTTTATCTTGGGCATAGCCCCTGATCCAGACATTATAAGTCCCTGTTGTTTGAAAATTGACTTGATAGCTTTTCCCCTGATCAACTGGAGGACAAACAGTTCCAGCGCCTCCGCCATTACTCCTGAGATAGCTTGCTCCAAAATATCCTGCAATTGAAGTTTCCTTAACGAAAGTGCCTGTCCCCTGAGTTATGGTGCCGGTATAATTTTCTGCTTCTATATATGTGCCGGCGGGGTTTATCTCACAAGAACCGCCTGTTTCTCTTACTGAATAAGACATGTTTACGGTGTTACTTTTTGCAACTATTGATGTAAGATCCACCGGATTCCCATATAAAGATTGGCCGGGTATTATTGAGGTAGAACCTGTTACAGAACAGGCCTGAACCTTAAGAGCGCTATCCATTACAACAAACACATCAGTGTCATCCATATAAGCGCCGCGTACTATATCATTATTTGTTGCATGTGACGCGAAAAGCTCTGCGCCTGTGCCACGGGCGTATAATGGGACCAGACTGTTTGTATGTCCTCCGCTATTCCAGTACCAGTATACAGTTTCACCGGTATCAATCAGATTATTTGCATTAGTGTCTTCCCAGCTGGCCCTGCGTCCGGTACCATCAGCAACAATCTTCTCTTTTGAAAGCGTTGAAGAGTTTATAGTACCAAGCGGCTGGTTCGGGAATACATTGGGTCCTGCACTCAGGTAGCCGCATTCATGATCAGCAGTCACAATAACGAGTGTATTAGTCCAGTCTGCATCATTGGCAGGGTCGTTTACCCAGTTAATTGCAGTCTGTATGGCCTGATCAAAATCAATCGCTTCACCTATCATCTGATTCATGTTGTTCGCATGGGCGCCCCAGTCAATAGCTCCGCCTTCGATATTAAGCACAAAACCTTTTGGATTCCTGCTCAGCACTGTCAAGGCAGCCAATGTGCTTTCAGCAAGGGTCGGATTTTCCGGGTCATGCCCGGTACCATCGGCGTTACGATAAGCATGATCAAATAATCCCGCTAATTTTCTTGTATCGGAGTAATTAGCAATCGTCATAAGGGCGCTCCCGCCATCTATTCCTGCCTGTTTTTCAACAAGAATATGCTTCCCCAGTTGACCACTTTCGTTTCTCAGCTTTGTCAAAATCTGGCTGCTGACATAGTCTGCTCCATCTGAACCAATGAGCACATCTGCGGGAGGCATCGTCGGCCCGTGACCTCCGCCATATTTCGAGTGAGTAGATGTAGTACCGGTAGTATTTGGATTACCAAAGAATCCCTCGTCCGCCATGGCGTAAGTGTTACCGCGATCATCGTTGTGAGCTACCCAGGCCCCTGGTGTGGCATGTGAAACCGGAACTGTAGTGACTGCTCCCACTCCCATCTCGGATTCTTTTGCCTTCTCACCAATGGAGAAAAAGGCTGTTGAAGCATCTGACGAAACAGAAATTCGCCTTAAAGCTGTTTTAAACCCGGTATAAAGAGCAGTAGCTGAACAGGCACTGTCCGCTTCGCCATTTGTCACATAGTTAAAATTGGACCAGGCCTGGGAAGTATTGTAGCCTCCATTATAAGGATACGTTGACACCCAGTGATTAACCCAGGGGGAGGATTGATAAGAGGGTGTTGTGCCAGTATAGCTGTTGACCGCTTCGATATGTTTCTGACCCCATCCGTCAGCAACAAACATAATGATATATTTTGCATCGCCTCCGTATACAGGTTTATTTCCTGGAATCAGCAGAACGACTATTGCAATTAGAAAAATACTCAATAGCGCATGAAAAGACCGCTGAGACTGCTTCCCGTCCTTTCTCGACCATTTGTTTATCATCTTATAACCCCCTCTTTTTTTCTGATATTTCTAACACAGGTATAAATAAAAAATCATTGCTGTTTATATCATCATTGCTGCACTCGACAGACAAAACGTTTATTCCCGGTACAAGTTCATGCACAAAACCGCTTATATTTATCTGTTCAGCCTGATTAAGCGCGGATTTTCTGCCTGAATTACTTCTGATAGCTTCTATCCCGTTTATATAAGCAATAAAAGGCCCATCGCAAGTTATGGAAAGGTTCATGGCTGTAACATGGAAAGAGTCTTCAACCATAAACTCACGGCGAGCATAAACAGTCAGATAACTGCTCCTCATATCCCCAAGGTAGGTGCTGATATTACTTACGCCATAACCAAAACCTGACGGTCCTTTTTGCCAGGCGCTATAATCAAACCCGCTGCTGTTCCATCCGCGGGGAGGGGGCTGCACCCCTTTAAAATAGTACCATTCGTCACTTTCTCTAATTTGTTTTTTTCTTGTTAATTGGGCATGCGCATTCTGCTCAAATATCGCGCCTGAAAAAACTAACAAGACAAATGACATCACAAGATAAATCCAGAAATACTTCCTGTTGGATCCTATAACCATCTTAGCCTCCTTACAATTCAATTCTTTAAACATTTTTTTATTTATCTCTTTTCACTTATTTCAATGACTTACAAGAAACGCATTTGAGATGATAATCGTAAAAATATAAAATAATTTGCAAATAGCATACCAATAAATCAACTATATGGAATTATGGATTTTTTAGGCAATTTATTTTCCTAAGCAAAGGCAGTTGTGTAAATTATTACGACAATTATGTTAAAAGAACTATATTATGTAAGGAATATCTACACTGAAAATTGCAAGGAGGGAAATAATAAATTCTTGAAAAGAGGAAGGGAACCAACAGCAAACTCCATCAAAATGGAGTTTGCCGCTAATTAACAATATTGAACGGGCGCATGTCCCTCTGAAATGGAAACCTGGCTCGCACTTCAGCTACTTCACCGGGATTAATTCTGCACTTTATGAATTCATCAATATCATTAGCGCAACAGACTTCCGAACCAGATGGGCCGTATACACGGGACAATCCGGGGTAATCGATGCCGTTACCGTCTGTCCCTGTCCTGTTTACTCCAATGATATAGCATTGATTTTCAATGGCACGTGCCTTAAGTAATGTTTCCCAGTGCTCTCTGCGTGAAGAAGGCCAATTAGCAATGATGAAAATTGCCTGTACATCTTTAGCTACCATCCTGAATACTTCCGGAAACCTCAGGTCATAACAAATAAAAATGCTTGCTTTTATTCCATTGACATTGAATATTACCGGACCGCTGCCAGCAGTATAATATTGATCTTCTCCAGCTAAAGAAAACGGATGGAGCTTCGTATACGTGGCAATACATTCACCCTTGCGGTCAAACACTACAGCTATATTTTTTCCTTTCTTGCCATTGAAAGCCTTTGCTGCAAACCCTGCTATGATGTTCATATTATACTGCTTTGCAATTTTTGATAAGACCTCTGCTGTTTCGCCATCTTCATCTTCTGCTATAGCTGAAATATTCATGGAAAAACCGGTGTTGAACATTTCAGGAAAGACTATAATATCGCTTCCTTCCCGAGAGGCCCTGCCTGCGAAGAATTCGGCCCTTTCATAATTTTCTCTTTTTGACTCCCATTTGATATTTAATTGTACGAGCGCTATGTTCATATATTTTTTTACCAGCCAATGTTAGATCGTCTGTGACATGGTAGCATGCTTACGGTTCAATTAATAATTTCCTTGCAGTTAAATATCTTATTATCTCCTCTACACATTCGCTCAGAGGAGCACTCCCTGTGTTTACGACTATTTCTGGGTATTCGGGCACCTCATAGGGAGCAGATACTCCCGTAAAGTTTGAAATCTCGCCTCTTCTTGCCCTTGAATATATACCTTTTACATCTCTCTTCTCACATGTTTCGATGCTGCAGTTGCAATAGACTTCGATGAAATCTCCTTCTGCAACCATTTTTCGGACCAGGCTCCTGTCTTCCCTGTAAGGAGATATAAAAGCAGTTAGCGCAATGACGCCTGCTTCAATAAAAAGTTTACACATCTCACCTATGCGCCGGATGTTTTCCTTACGGTCTTCCTTTGTAAATCCCAAATCCCTGTTCAAGCCGTGCCGGACATTGTCTCCGTCAAAAACAAAAGTTTTGTGCCCGGAATTGTATAAATACTCTTCAAGAGCATGGGCAAGGGTGGATTTGCCGGCTCCGGACAAGCCGGTAAACCATAATATAAAACTCTTATGCCGATTTTGCATTTCCCTTTTTTCACGTACTACAGCGGCCTTGTGCCAATATACATTGTTGTTCAAGTTATTTTCTCCTAACTATTACATGGACAATTTGATTTGTTCAGAGCAGACTGTATCAGTAAAGATAATTGCTCTACTCTTTTGTCCCATGTATTTTGCTCAGCTATCATACGTTGAAGCGAGCGGGTTGAGGGTGTAAAAGATATCATTGCTTCCTGCAGTTTATGAATGAAGTCGTTTGCATCTTTTGCTATATAGATTAACTGGCTATACTCTTTTACGGCTGGAATGTCGGTAGCCACGACTGGTTTTTCGCAGGCAAAATACTCATACAGTTTCAGTGAATCTATTGCTTTTGTGTAATCATCCTTACGGTAAGGCATAATGCAGATGTCACAGGCATAAACATAATGTGGTATTTCTTTCACATCTCGCCTGCCCAGAAAAAACACATTGGGGGGATGTTCATTAATAAATTTAGACACCGGTGATCCCGTCCTGTTCGAATAACCTCCGACAAAGACAAAGGACCATTCGGGCCTTGCTCGGGCAGCCGCATCAAGAAGTTCATAGTCCAGCTTTTCATTTACTGCGCCAATATACCCGATAACAGGCTTGGGCACATATTCCATATCTTTGGGGATGCCATTAACATTCTTTAAAGCAGAAAAACGCTCATAGTCTACAGCATTCCTTACCAAATGGACATTATCATTATATTTACTTTTTTCCTCTAAAAGAAAGGGGGATGTAACAATGACAAGATCAGCAACAGAAAGCATATGTTTCTCGGCTTGTCCCAAATCTGCACGAGTCCTTTTTGAGAAATAAGGAGCTTCCGGGTAATTATCAACTACGTGATAACAAACTATTGATTTTTGCAGATATCTTATCATGCTGCCGAATCGAGGGTCCACTATCCAGAGAATCGGAGATTTCAGTTGAAGTTTTTTGATTGCACGCATAAGACTGATCATGCGCAAACCAAATCCCAGATGCTTCAGAACAGGGTAACGGGAACTGATCCCCCAGTAAGGATGTTGATAAATCCACAAATTAGCGGATATGCATTTTAAACGCTCTTTTTGCAGCTTTTTATCAATTAATGATCTCCATAACAAGCCTAATCCTTCCAGTGCGGCATACATCTTCGGTTCGATGTAAAGTATTTTATTTGTCCGGGATAATCGGGACATAATTTGATGACGGTTTCTCCACATAGAGTCCCATGGATCAGGTGCAAAACAAATAATGGACTGATTCTCGAGCATCATTCCTGTAAGCTGTTCAATTCCTCATAGAATGTTCTGAAAACTTTATTCTTTCTGTACCCTCCAGCTCCTATCTGCGCTCCCCAGAAACCAAAATTATGGTTCCCCTCGATCAAGACCGGCCCTGTCTCTGAAATAGCCACATCCCAACCCACCAGGCGATAAGGAAGAAATGCAGCAGCAGCTTTCGCCATATCTTTAGCGGCTTCAAAATAAGGCACGATAAAACCAGAAAACTCAAATCCGGTATCCGGATGGCGGATATACTTATCCCCGCCCCATTCAAAGTTTTTCCATGCCTGTGGCCCTAATCTGCCGGTATCCTTATCGACAGAAATCAATATGGTCCCCAAACCACCGGCTTCCACATACTTCCCGTCCGAACCAAATTTCATTGTTATTGATATCAGGTCAATATTGCCATCCAGAAATATCCCTGTATGAATTCTCAGGGTATTTACACTGTGTGGATATATGGCGCTTATAAGCGGATGCTGAACGATTGTTTCCTGAAATATATATTTTGCTGAAATAATCTTATTATAAATTTCCTCAAGACGCTCAGAACCCAAGATATCAGTGTCAATTTTAAAACAGTCCCTCCCCCCAATGCCTGAAATTGGTTTCACAAAAAAGGAAGAAGCCCCGGATTCCTTCATCAAATCCTCTATCATTCGGGAGAAGCAACCTGAATTATGAATAGAACGTGTTCCATATGGAGAGAAAAATGTATTCCCTAAATTGTACCCAAAATAATTAGGGAGTCTCAGGTTTGATTCCTTCAGGTGGTGCTGGAATAAAACCTTGTTTTCGAGAAAGCTGACAAGCTCTTTGTCCTTCGCTGAATGGCGGATCTTAAAAAACTCTTTTTTGCCGATATAATAATCCAGATAATTTTTTTCATATTTACGGTGCAGCAAATGTTTGAAATAATATTTGGGGAAATCATTATACACAATGTTGTATTTGATCAATTCATATAGAATTTCAATAATTGGTTTTCTCTGTTTATCAGGGATCGCCTTTCGCATTTCTGTGATGAGTTCTGTGATTTCCTGAATTCTTGCTTTCATAATCCGGTACATTAATCAGGTTAACTGAAGTTTCATTTCTTTTAATCGTGTCGCTTCGTAAAGCCGCGCAGACAGCGTTTCTTTGTCTTCAGTCAATTTGCTCATCATCCTGTCTTCAAAACTGTAACATCGCTGCAACTGTTGCTCTACCCACCACTCCGCAGATTTTGAAAAAGATAAGACAGGGCTGAATTCCTGAATGGTTAAAGCAACTTCAAATCCTGCAGGATTATAAGGATAGGCGAATATATTATTATCCAGTCCATTAATGAATTCGTCTTTATTTATAAATTCCAATGCTGTTAAAAATTTGGCGCTCCTCCATAAATGATGCCCCGGCATATAATTTTTCAATAATGAAAAAGCATACATGTTGAACGCATGGTATCCGATTTCTTTAATTGCCATCTTATTATTTGCCTCGTGCAATCTGTGCATCCTGCGCAGCATATAAATGGCATCGCTGATTTTCTTCAGCAGTGCAGATGGCTCAGAAATCATATGTCTAATACGCCCTGAGCGGTCAATCTTCAGATGGGATTCTGATACCCGGTCCAGAAATCTTGATATTATGGATTTCACTGTATCACTTGAGCTGTTGTCAAGTAATGAACCAATTGCTGCAAACCAGAGCTGATGGTTAAATGTCATATCAAAACTGTTATAGCTTCCGTCAACATTTACCCGTCGCCAAAGGCCGGCTTTATAATCAAAAGGATGTAACGCAAAAACATTTCTTGCAAGTTCAAGAGATCGATTATCCTCCAATATTATACCGGCAATTACGAGCGCTTCAATTATCCAGGCCTGTCCCATTAGGCCATTACAAAAATCCTTCTCCGGATTCCTTCTGCAGAAAAAAGTTGCATTCATGGGGCGAAGCTTTGGTAAAAGTATATATTGTGCTGCCCTGTATGCTGAATCCCTGAATTTTGGTTCATTCGAGATTTCATACGCCTTCAGAAGCGTGATCAGCCAATGAGCAGTATTTCTTACAGGGTTTTCAGGATCATTATACGGTCCGTTACAACCGGGCAGGAAAGAGCCGTCATCCCTTTGCATTTGAAGTGCAGCTTCACAGGATTGCAGAATTATATCACTGAGCAACATATTTCTATTGAGTTAAATAATAAATATCCGTTATCGATATATGGAATGATTAATTCAAGCTTCTTTCGTAATTAAACAGTGTAGCAATCCTGTAACAGAGCGTAATGTAAGTCCCATACTGTGAGAAATCCTCAGGATCCGCATTTGGTGAAGTGATTTTATCAAATAATGAGCGGTTCACAAAATCCCAAATCAGTGAATTATTTTGATCCAAACAAAGCTCCCGCAATTGTTCACGTTTTTCCTTAAACCATACTACGTTATCAAACATGTCAGTTGCGGTATGCATTTTGGGGGACAATTTTTTTGGTTGAGAATGAGTTCCTGTCATGCTCGAAATCTTTCTGCGGGCTTTGCCTGAAATCATATTCCTGTAAAATTTTATCAAATGCATGGCAGATTTTTGAGATTTCCAATGTCCCGAATCAAAAGGCAAGCTGTGTAATTCTGGCGATAATAAACGAATTATATTATAGTGCAGTGGTTGTGTATAACGTTGTGTTGCCGGCATAGAAAATACTGCTTCAATAAAGGAACGAGTAATATAGGGCGTAAAAAAGTCCTGATATTGCATATAAACACGTTTGTTGCTTCCTCTTCTTCTTCGAAGGCGCGAATAGAGAAAAAAAACATCCGGTATGTCGATGGGAGCAATCCCAAGATCCGTGTATTGCTCAACAAAGCTGTTTACATGATTTCGAGTTATTTCCACGGCTTCCCGACGAATTATCCCGCCATAGTCTCGTGCTATAATATTAGCCATGTAATTCTTCATTTTTCCTATATCAAATCTGTTCATGAACAGATCCAAATTCGGCCTGCTGTAAAAGCCTTTTGCCAATTCCCCTCCGGTTCCTCCAACGTCTATATATAAGTGATCCTTGTTCATATTGAGACATGCCAAAATGGAAGCGGCTAAATCAATAGATGCCATGCCATCGCCCTGCAACACGATTTGCCGGCATATCTCATCCCAATTCTTTAATACATCAGATGACGTGACGGATATCAGTTTATAATTCAGGTTAAATGCCTCAGAAATTTGTTGCGCTATTTTCGCGTCAGTGCCGGACGTCTCACCAAATGTGTAATATTGTACCGGCAAACCTCCATATATGAAAAAAACTGCTGCCAGACGTGAATCACGCCCGCCTGTAAGGGCACAATTTATATTTTCAAAATTACGGCTTAAAACAGACAAAGTTTGAAATATATCATCAGATACCTGTTTATAAAAAGACGGCTTTAATTTCCTTTTTGGCAGACAGGCCAGTTTGGAAGGGCTGTAATAACTGATCTTGCGCGGCTCATTATCACCTTCTCTCCATGACCAGAGTTGCCCCCCGGGGATTACTTTAATGTCTGATTTTAATGTATGATCACCCCCTACCCAATCCATGCCAACATACAAACTTACCCCTACCGGATCCAGTGCCTGGTTTCCTGCAACCCTTTCTATAAGCTGCACACTGTTACTCATTAGCCATAGGCCATTTTTACGGAAACAGAAGGCCTGCTCCATACCGACTATATCAGTGATAATTTCAAGCTGTGACGGATTATCCTGAGCACGTACAATACAGAACATCCCCTCAAGACTTTCAGTGAGTTGTTCCCAGTTTGAAGAGAGAGCTTCAGAATTATGCGCTGCGAAGCCGCCATTTGAATTTATCGGAAGTCCGCTATAAAAAACCACTTGATTTTCTCCTTTAGTCACATATCTCCGCGGAGAAGCAGCTTCATTGTCCGTATGCATCGAAGCAGCAAATACAGAACCATTCCTGCTGCTGTAATGCCATACTGTCCGTGGATCCAATCGTGGATAAATGTCAGTCATCCCCTGCAGTTCTGCTAACGCCCTTGAACACAGTTCTTCCGGTAAGTTCCAGCCGACGATAAATAAATTCACTGATTATTCCTTGTGTAAATTTCTCTTGCTACTATAGACATATTATCTTGTTCTATTTCTTCTTTTTCATATAATCGCCAATGTTATACAGGGAAGAAAAATATTTTTTTGTATACTTGGCAACGTTGTTTAAAAATATATTTTTCAATTCTCTCTTAATATCATCAGGAGTGCTCCTGATCATTCTTTTCATGTCATCCCATTCAAAATAAGCCATCTTCGTCATCATGAAATCCACAATTTTGTCAGCATAATACATTCTTAAATAATCTAATTCTTTTTTATCAAAGCTCACACTTTTATAGCTACTAAGATTTTTATATCCAAAGTCCAGATACTCAATTATCTTTAGCCCGTGTATGATCGCATAATATTCTCCGCCACCTCCATCTCTTCCCGATCTTGTTAACACATAATGAACAAAACCCAATTTATATTTGTCCAGTATTCTGAAAGCCAATTCTGTATCGCTAAGGTCATATTTATTATTAAATCCATTCATCTCAAGAAAAACATTTCTTCTATACATGACAGTATTGGGAGAGCTGCTTGCAACATGCAGCTTTCGCAAGATTTGCTGCTTCAATATCTCAGCTCCCTCCAGGACGTTCTGTTCAATTGATAGTCCCAGGTTCGTCACATGTCTGCCAGCCATACGATATGCCGATACAATGCCAATCATATCATCTGATTCGCCCACCTTGACCATTTTTTCAACACAATCCGGGAACAGGTAATCATCAGCCAGTGCATACTTTATCCACTTTGAATTATCTGAGGTGTATTTTGCACACAAGTTAAAGTTATCTTCCATAGATACTGTCTTTTCATTTCTAATAACTCTAATCTCCGGGTATTTCTTTCTGTATTTCTCAATTATAAAAGGGGTATTATCAGTAGAAGCATTATCAATAATTATATATTCATAATTTTCATATGTTTGATTTAAAGCTCCCTTAATACAATTTTCCAAAGATTCCCCTCCATTATAAACAGGAGTGCAAATACTGACTAAAGGCCGGTTATTCATCTCAGCTTTACTTGTCTTCTTGCTAAAGTTCTTTTATTTATAAATTTGAACAGGTTAACTTTTCGGTATTTATATCTTCGTAAGTTTTAAAAACCTCAATAAATCGCAAAATAACCTCAAAAATATTATGCTTCGTATCATGTTTTTCACGTTCCATAAGCATTGAAACCCTCTCTATGTAGTATAGCCAGCGATAAACCTCCTCAAAAGTTTTCAGGTTTCTGGAAATATCAGGAGCCATTGAATCTAATTTAGATACGAAAAATGGAAGGGCAACTTTAATCTCATTATTTAATTTGTCAACTGGAAGTTTCTGATGAACAGACCTGAAAAAAAAATAACTGTAGAAATCAAACAGGGCACTTCTGTAAGTAGCGCTTTCCCAATCAAGAATTATTAGTCCACGTTTTGTGTTCAGCATATTCGCAGGGCAAAAATCTCCATGTGTAAGCGCAAGATAAACAGGCAAATCCCCTTTTGAGCGCAATTGCTCAGCGATGGAATCAATAAACGCAATGATCTTTTCAAGATATTGCGCATTCGATTTTTCCCTTAATGAATTATCACATGACAAAATACTTCTAATTTCATCAACATAATCTTTTATATGTTTTGTCATCAAGGACTGATGGAATATCAGCCTCTCAAGGCATGGAATAATTTCCTCTTGAAACTTCTTCATTATTTCTGAGGAATTCCTTGGCTTAGCGGAATAATCCCGATCCCCATCTATATATTCTTCTTCATACCATCTTTCATTGATATTCATTCTTCTAATCGAGGGGGCAAAATCAAAAAGATTCCCTTTTTGCAAGCACTGCATTTCGTTCGTGATGGCAGGAATATCAACATCATCCCTGAATACCTTTATCGTTACCCCCCGGCGAAGATCAATAATTTTGTACCCTTTATTGACGAGCATGCATACTTGCCCGTAAAAGGGCAGCTCAACTGACAGTTCACTTTTCCGTGAATTATATTTAACTATTACAAAATTAATAATAGTTTCAATATTGTTACTGCAAGTATAATACTGCCTGCGGATCACGCCAATGGCCCGTTTCAGCAACCCTCTTTTCACGACGTTTTCTACAGTCATGGGAAGCAATGTGTTTTTTCTGAAAAACAGCAGCCAGGCCAGGCTAAACGTATTTTGCTGCAGGCAAAAATAACGCTTGTCTTCTCTGCGAACCTGTATATAATTGTATTGAGATCCCATGATAATTCGTATGCCCAAATGTTTTCATGTATTAAATTATCGAACCAGCAGGCTATTTAGAGTCTGTCCATAAACTCGCAATTTTCTGATTTGTGGGAACAAACTCACCCATAGGGGTCCAGACTTTTTTCAGATTTCGTCTTTTATCTCT
>QZKC01000038.1 GCA_003599425.1 Nitrospiraceae bacterium
ATCAACCGGTTCTGTTTTCCCCCATCCTTTATAAAGCCTGTCAGGAAGATTGATGACCAAACCGTCCACAATGCCTATATTTTTATACGCGTGCACAATGCCGGGCGGCACTACCGCGACAGTGGCGGAGTCAGTCGTATCAATTATTTTTTTCTCACGGTATGTAGGAGAACTCTCCCTGTTGTCCCAGAAGTAAAGCCGGAACTTTCCTACAAAACAGAAACAGTCAGTCTGCTCCCTGTGTTCGTGGGGGCCCCTTACAAGACCCGGCCTTGTCATGGAAAGATAGGACATCGCTGGTTTTAATTCCGATTCATCTTCCCTCGATATCTCTCCCAGCCAGCCGCGCTGGTCCCTGTAAAGCAACACCTGTTTTATCTGAAGTCCTTCCATCTTATACCTCTACAGCAGAGTCATCGCCAAGCATCAGCCTCAATGCCTTATGCGTTTTCCTGTTTTCGACAATCCTTACCCTGCGCCCCACAAGGCTTTCTTCAAGCCTCTCTATATCTCGCAGTTCGCTTTCATTCATGATGACGGAATGCTCCACTGAAGATTTTATGATACGCACATTGTCTCCTATGCTCGTATGAGGGCCGATGAATGAATTTTCAATAACAGTATTTTCGCCTATCACGACAGGCCCTCTGATGGTGCTGCCCCGGATAACGGAATTCCTGCCAACAGAAACCCTTCCGAGGATCTTGCTTGCAGTGTCGACCGTTCCACTGATATTGCCTTTCAGCCATTCATCAAGAACGATCGCATTTGCCGTAAGGAGGTCGTCTTTCTTGCCTGTATCCAGCCACCACATATCAAGGACAAAGCTCTCGACATTGCACCTCATATTGATCAGTTCCTGGATCGCGTCGGTTATCTCCAGCTCTCCCCGTCCGGACGGCTTTATCAGATCTATCGCATCGTGGATCTTTGGTGAGAATATGTATATGCCCACGAGGGCCAGATTGGATGGAGGGACTTCAGGCTTCTCGATCAAACGCAGCACCTTTCCATTTCCGGAAACATCTGCCACGCCGAACTGCTTCGGGTTCTCAACCTCTTTAAGAAGGATAAGCGCTTCAGGTTTACTTCTGTTAAATTCATCAAGAAATCTCTCAATGCCTGTGCCGATAAGATTGTCGCCAAGATACATGACAAAAGGAGAATCAGACAAAAACCCCCTCGCAGTCCTGATGGCATGCGCAAGCCCTCCGGGGACATCCTGGACAATATAATCTATAGTAACCCCCCATCTGCTTCCGTCCCCGACAGCATCCCTTATTTCCTGGCCGGTCTCAGGGGCAATGATCATGCCGATCTCTTTTATCCCGACCTGGACTATATTTTCTATGCAATAAAAGAGGATGGGTTTATTGGCTACCGGAACGAGCTGCTTCGCACCGGAATACGTCAATGGTCTGAGGCGTGTACCTTTCCCGCCGCTCAATATGATGGCCTTCATGATGTTTTTATATGATAGACAACTTAATAATTAAATTCAAACAATTAGAAAAGCTTCATGCGTCTCAGTTCGGTTTTTTTTATCTTCCCTGTGGCAGTCTTTGGAAACTCTTCGATGAAAACTATTCTCCTTGGAATTTTATATGCAGCAAGGTGTCCTTTCATGGAATCCCGCACTTCTTTTTCTTCGAGAACAGCATTTTCTTTCCTTACTATAAAAAGCACGGTAATCTCGGACCCTTTGCCGTCAGCAATTCCGACCATCGCGCATTCTTCAACTGACGGATGTTTGATCACATGGTCTTCAATCTCACGGGGATACACATTCATTCCATCAACAATAATAAGGTCTTTTTTCCTGTCCACGATATAAATGTAACCATCGGTATCGATCCTCGCCATATCCCCTGTATAAAGCCACCCGTTTTTCAGCACAGCTTCTGTCTCTTCAGTTCTGCCCCAATACCCTTTCATAACATTGGGGCCTTTGACGAGGAGTTCACCGGTTTCTCCCACAGGCAGCGTCCTTCCGTCCTCCCCGATAACCGCTGCTTCGACCCCGGGAAGAGGCCGTCCTGCTGAAGACGGCTTCCTCTCACCTTTCAGCGGATTCACGGCAACCACCGGTGACGCCTCGGTCAGTCCATATCCTTCTATCAGCGGAACCCCGAAGCGTTCTTCAATTGCATGCATTGTATCTTCCGGCAGCGCTGCGGCCCCTGACACACAGGCCCTTATACGGATAAGTAGTTTGAGTACAAGCTTCAGAAAAAAAGGAACCTTCTTCTTTGCAAGAATGTTGTACACGGTCGGCACAGCAACAAAGAAAGTGATCCTGTCCCTGAAAATGCTCTTTATTACAAGTGAAAAAGGCCTGACAGACGCAAGGAGAACTATCTGTGCCCCGGCATATACAGGTAAAATCACACAAACAGTAAAACTGAAGGAATGGAACAGAGGGAGAAAAAGCAGTATCCTGTCTTTCTGTGAGAACTGCATGACCTGCTTGCATGCTTCGGCATTCGATATGAGGTTCCTGTGGGTAAGCATGGCCCCTTTCGGAAAACCCGTGGTACCGGACGTATACAAAAGCACAGCTACATCGTCATCATTCACTGTAAGGGGATCAGTCTTCTTGTGGGAGATTGACTGGAAATCCGTTTGGATCACGTCAGGGAGCCTTTTATTAATATCCTCTGCATGCGATGAAAACTTCCCGCTGAAGATCAGCAGCTTGCAGCCGCAGTCTTTCAGTATGAACGCAATCTCGCCGGGCGTAAGAAAAGTATTTATGGGGACTGCAATCCCGCCGGCACTGAGTATCGCAAAATAAGAAATAATATATTCAGGGCAATTGTCCATTAAAATTGCTGCCCTGTCACCGTGCTTCAATCCCAGCGCAATGATCCCACCGGCAATATTGCTGACACGGTCTGCCATTTCAGCATACGTGATCTTTTGATCCCCGAATTTGATACATACCTTTTCAGGGATATTTCTTGCTTGTTCTGATAACAGGTTGCCTAATGTCATATTGATCTCACCTGCCACTTTATTATCTTTATATAGCATATTTTGTTCAATGCCACTCTCCTGCCTTTGTGCATTAGCACCTTTGTCACTCTGTGCCTTGCAATGTAAGATTGTCCGACACCTTCACATGCTTTTTATCACCTTTGGAAATCATTTCTGTAAAAAATGGATATTGCAAACATAATAACCCCCTGTTTTCAAGGCAATTATATAATGTTGTTTTATGGTAAGGAAATTGCTTAATTTATTCGGATGACTCATGTACAGAAAAACAATTTAAAATTATCTCTTCTCAAAGAACTCATTGGGACTATTACAGCCACTGAAAGTATTGATTCCATAACCAATCTCGTTCTTGACCTTGGGATCGATTATACTACTGCCCGTCGTGGTTCAGTTCTCCTGATCGATGAAAAGGGATATCTTGTCATCAAAGCTGCAAAGGGCATCAATCCTGATGAATTACCCAGCGTCAGAATAAAAATCGGGGAAGGTATCTGCGGGAAAGTGGTACAGAATAAAACTCCCGCCCTTGTGAAAGATATGCATGCCGACAAACATCCAGGAAAAGACGGGGACGGCACGTATAAAACAAGTTCATACATTTCCTGTCCTGTACAGATGCAGGGCGACGTGCTCGGGGTCATCAATGTAGCGGATAAAGAGAACGGAGACCCTTTTACTGAAGACGAACTGGAGATGATCGAGATACTTGCAGCCCAGACAGCGACAGCTTTAAGCTATGCCCAGATCGCCGCTGAACTGCGCACCATGCTTTCAGAACTCGATGAGAGGAACAGAGTGCTGATCGATTCAGACCGGTTAAGGAGCGAATTTGCGGCTATCATGTCTCACGAGTTCAGGACGCCTCTCAACTCCATAGCAGGGGCCGCGTATTACCTCAAAGAAAAAAAGGTCACTCCCTCGGAGCGGAAAGAATTTGTCCATATCATTTCCTCCGAGATAAAAAAACTGATCAATCTCCTTGATGACATCCTTGATTTCTCCCTTATCGAAAAAGAAAAGCCCCTTCTGAAAAAAAAAATTCTTGATCTGAAGGATATCTTTCAGGAACTGGCAGCATCAAAAACAGTAAAAGAGATCCTGGCAAAAAATAACATCACCCTAAAAATTGCCTGCCCCGGATCCTGTCCCTACATTGTCGGTGAAAAAGTACGTCTCATTCAGGCATTCATCCACCTGATCGAGGGTATCGGCAGATGTACCTCTGCGGGAGATTCAATCAGGTTAACGGCTGTACGCAAGAACACGTCAGTTCACATTCGACTGTCCGTCAAGGAAAAAAACATCCCTGAAACCGAACTCCCTCTTCTTTTTGACAGCCGCGCGCCCTGGACTGACATAAACGATATCAAGAACAAGCTCAAGCTCTATCTTGCAAAAAAGACCGTTGAACTTCATAAAGGCTCTGTTTCCGCCTTTAATACCTCAGACGGGATATCCTTTCAACTTATATTCCCCCTTGATATGAAAGAGCGCCATGATGCGAGGCTTGATGAACTCACTAATTTACTGCTTGCATTAACAGCAGAGGCTATGGACCTTAACAAGTGCTCGCTCATGCTGACAGATGAGCTCACAGGAGAGCTTGTCATTAAAAACGCTATCGGATTTGATGAAGATATAATCAGAAGGACGAGGATACGGGCCGGGGATGAAATTGCAGGCCGCGTTGCTGCTGAAAACAAACCGCTCCTGATAGAAGACATAGAGAGCCATCCCGGTTTTAGCAGGAAAAGCCTGTCACGATATACAACCAAATCGCTTCTCTGCCTTCCGATAAGAGCCCACAATAAAGTGATCGGGGTCCTGAATCTCAACAATAAGGCAAACGGGCAGCCCTTTGACAGAAAGGACCTTTACTTCGCATCTGCATTGACAGAAAGATACTCCCATATCATAGAAAAAATACAGCGGCAAGATGTTACCGACAGTGAATTCAAGACAGCGGCAAAAAACCTTGAAGCGCTCATCCATGCTGAACGTCTGAACAGAAAAAAAGACGGCACACTATCAATGCTCGTTGTGAAATTGATGCAGCAGCTCCAGCGCAGCGAGGATGAAATAAAACACGCGGTCTATGCTGCGGCATTTTACGATCTGGGGCTGACACAGGTGGATGAACACATTCTCATGAAAACCGGGGCGCTGTCCTCCGTTGAAAAAAAGATCATCCGTACTCATCCTTTCCCTTCAGCCGGTATGATCAGCTATCTTGAGACCGGAGACACCGTGACGAAAACCATTCTCTACCATCATGAACGGTATGACGGTTCAGGATATCCTCACGGGCTGAGAGGAGACAATATCCCCTTCCTTTCAAGGGTGCTTAGCATGGTTGATGCATATACAGCCATGACAGCCAGCAGGCCCTACCGTAAAGCCCTCAGCACACGGGAAGCTGCCGAGGCGATCACGAATGAAGCAGGGAAACAGTTTGACCCGCAGATCGTTGAAGCCTTCACAAAAATCATTTAATGCTAACAATGCACAATTGCATTTTTTATATTAAAACCAATAAAATCCTCTATGAATCTGAGCCGGTACCTCAGGGACAAGCGCAAAGCGGTAGACAATTCCCTGAAAGATTACATCTCCTTAAAAAAGAAGCAGAAGGACATCCCAAAACAATTGCTGGAATCCATGGCATACTCGTTGATGGCCGGCGGCAAGAGGATCAGGCCGGTCCTTTGCATTGCCAGCTACGAAGCGGCCGGAGGGAAGTCTACAAGCATACTTCCCATCGCAGCCTCTCTTGAACTCATACATACATATTCTCTGATTCACGATGACCTGCCTTCAATGGATAACGATGACTTCAGAAGGAACAGGCCTACAAACCACAAGGTCTTCGGTGAAGCAACCGCCATACTCGCAGGCGACGCACTGCTGACCGACGCATTCAATTTTATTTCAGAAAAAAAAGCAGACCCTGCAAAACTCATCCGTGTCATACAGGAACTTTCCCATGCCAGCGGCCCCTGCGGCATGGTGGGAGGACAGGCTGTTGATATCATCCTTGAAGGCACTAAAGCAAAGAAAAAAGATATCATTTATATTCACACGCACAAAACCGGCTCTCTTATCAGGGGCTCGGTCCGCATCGGAGCGATCATGGCTGACGCTCCTGCCGTAAAACTCAGGTCCCTGACAGAGTACGGAGAGAAGACCGGCCTTGCATTTCAGATAACTGATGATATTCTTGATATAATAGGAACAAAGGAAGAAATGGGAAAATCAACAGGCGCGGACAGCGCAAAGGGAAAAAATACATACCCTTCCGCATTCGGCCTTGAGAACTCAATGAAAATAGCGGAACTCCTTATCGATGAAGCCCTTGATTGCCTGAGAGTTTTCGACAAGAAAGCCGATCCATTACGGGAGATCGCACGCTATATACTTTTGAGAAGGAATTAAGATGATCATAGAAAAAATCAAATCCCCGGATGATCTGAAAGCTCTTTCCATTGCAGAGCTGAAAGAGCTTAGCGAAGAATTGCGTGAGATCATCATCGCAACGGTCGCGACCAACGGCGGCCATCTCGCGTCAAATCTCGGAGCCATAGACCTCACTGTCGCGCTTCACTATACCTTTAAGTCCCCTGCAGACAAAATGATCTGGGATGTAGGCCATCAATCCTATGCCCACAAGCTCCTGACAGGAAGATTTCATTCATTCTCAACGATCAGGCAATATAAAGGCATATCAGGTTTTCCCAAGATGACGGAGAGCCTGCATGACGCCTTCGGCACAGGGCACAGCTCTACATCGATATCAGCCGCCCTGGGAATTCTGGAAGCGCGAGAGATCATTAAATCCCAAAATCCAAACAACAAATTGCAGGCTCCGAACAAGGTGATCGCCGTGATCGGCGATGGAGCTATGACTGCAGGGCTTGCATTTGAGGGGCTGAATCATGCGGGGCATCTGAAAAAAGATCTCATTGTGATTTTAAATGATAATGAAATGTCAATCTCCCCGAATGTAGGGGCCCTGTCAGCGTATCTCCGCAGGATCATGATGGGAGACCTCTACACGAAATTCAAAAAAGAGACAAAGCACCTCCTGGAAAAAATACCGACCTTTGGCGAACCTGTCCTAAAGATTGCGCAGAGGGCTGAAGACACGGTAAAAGGCCTGTTCGTACCCGGACTCCTGTTTGAAGAGCTTGGGTTTGAGTACGTTGGGCCTGTGGACGGCCACAGGATTGATGTGCTAATCGAGACATTGGAGAGGTTCAGGGACTTTCCCGGCCCTGTTCTGATACACGTCATTACAAAGAAGGGTAAAGGCTATGAACCTGCTGAAAAAAATCCTGGGATATTCCACGGTGTAGGCCCTTTTGATATAGAAACAGGCGAGATGCACCCTTCAGGGAAAAAATCGTACAGTGAGATATTCGGCAACTGTCTTGTAAAGCTTGCCCGTGAAGACCAGCGGATCATTGCCATCACTGCTGCAATGACAGAGGGCACCGGCCTGGCAGAATTTGTCAATAATTTCCCGAAGAGATTCTATGACGTAGGAATTGCAGAGCCGCATGCAGTCACCTTCGCGGCAGGGCTTGCGACACAGGGGCTGAAACCCGTTGTCGCGATCTATTCCACATTCCTGCAACGGTCTTATGATGAGATCATCCATGATGTATGCCTGCAGAACCTCCCTGTTGTCTTCGCGATAGACAGAGGCGGGATTGTGGGGGATGATGGTCCTACACACAATGGAACATTCGACCTTTCTTATTTGAGACATATTCCTAATCTCACTGTCATGGCGCCCAAAGACGGTTACGAACTTCAAAGCATGTTAAAGACATCTGTGCTGCTCGATTCACCCTGCGCGATCAGGTATCCGAGAGGCGCTGTTGCCGAAGCCGGAGGACACAGTGAAATAAAACCTGTCCCTATAGGAAAAGCCGAGACCCTGAGGGAAGGCAGCGACATCCTAATTCTTGCGATAGGCAACATGGCCCTCCCTGCGCTTAACGCTGCACAGCTTCTTTCTGATGCAGGGGTCAGCGCTTGTGTGGTCAATGCGCGTTTTGTCAAACCCCTGGACTCAGGCCTGATCACAAGTCTCGCCAGAAAGATCAAACATGTCCTTACCGTTGAAGAAAACGCTGTCTCCGGGGGATTCGGAAGCGCTGTACTTGAAGAGCTTTATCCGTCAGGCCTCGAGGGATTGAATATCAAACTGCTCGGCATCCCTGACAGGTTCATAGAACAGGGCTCCCAGGTCCAGTTGAGGAAAGACCTGGGCCTCGACGCAGAGGGGATCGCCCGCGAGGCTCTTGCCCTGTTAAAAAAATCCGCAGATTACGCGAATCTTCGAAGATAGATGATGAGTGATGATGGCATATTTGAGTCTCGCAAAGGCAAGCCTGTCTCAGGATTTCTATAATCGACAGAATAGGTTGCATTTCGTCTTTTCATTTTACAGACAGAACCTTTCAATAAAATTCGAAGTCTATTCTCTAAAGGTGTCGTATAGAAATCTTCGTCAGCCTCACCTTTGTGCCTTTGCTCCTTTGTCCCTGTGTGCCTTCTATTGGAACAGAGTTCGCTATGAATAATTACGTCTAAATATCATGCCCTCACCAAATAAAATCCGTCTCGATAAATTACTTCACGACAAAGGACTTGCCGAGAGCAGGGAAAAGGCAAAGGCCCTTATACTGGCAGGCGAGGTACTTGTAAACGGACTTGTCATTGACAAGGCAGGCGCCCTTGTCAATCAGGACGATACGGTGACGGTCGAAAACAAACTGCCGTATGTCAGCCGCGGAGGACTGAAGCTTGAGCACGCGATCAGGGAATTCCGCATTGACTTAAAAGATAAGGTGGCAATGGATGTAGGGGCTTCGACCGGAGGCTTTACTGACTGCCTCTTGCAGCACGGAGCGAAAAAAGTTTATGCCATTGATGTCGGTTACGGGCAGTTCAGCTACGCGCTGCGTAAAGACGACCGGATCGAGCTTTTTGAAAAAACTAACATCCGATATTTTGACAGGGAGCTTGTCCCGGATGATATCAATATAGCTGTCATTGACGTATCATTTATTTCACTGTCAAAAGTTATTCCGAAGGTGCTTGAATTTTTGGCCCCTCATGGAGAAATGGCCGCTCTCATAAAACCACAGTTCGAGGTCGGCAGAAAAGATGTGGGCAAAGGCGGAGTAGTGCGGGATGAGCAGAAGAGGCTTCAGGCGGTTGAAAGGATAAAAATGGAATCGGAGCGTATGGGACTTGAAGTCAAAGGCTTGATCCCCTCCCCTGTCAAGGGGCCAAAAGGAAATGTGGAGTATCTGATATACTTGAGGAAGAAGTGAAGATAAATTACAATTCCCCCATAAAAAAATTCTCCTTCTTTTCCTTTCCTATCGTGGTCTCCGGGCCGTGGCCTGAATAAACTGTTGTATCTTCGGGCAACGAAAGGAGCCGCTGAAAAGACTTTTTTAATTCTTCAATACTCCCGCCAGGGAAATCAGTCCTCCCGACCGAACCCTGAAAAAGAGTGTCGCCGGTAAACACGATTCCCTCTCCGTAGAGGCACAAACCTCCCTTGCTGTGCCCCGGCGTATGCATGACCCTGAAGCTCAGGCTGCCTGCTTTTATCTCGTCACCCTCGTCAACAAATCCATCGGGCTGCGGCAGGTCATCCATGTCATAGCCCCAAAAAAACGCCTGTTCCTTTGCCAGATTGTAAGACTCCAAATCTTCCCGGTGCATGAGTATCTTTGCGCCGGTTGCTTTCTTTATATCGCCGGCAGCGCCCACATGGTCGAAATGCGCGTGCGTCAGGATAACGGCGTGCGCGTCCAGCCCGTGGTCCTTCAACTCATCAACGATCCTGTCCGGCTCATCACCCGGATCAATGACGATCGCCTGCCTGGCTTTCATATCACCGACAACATAACAGTTTTCCTGAAGCGGACCTACGACAAATTTCCTGATGATCATTGCTCATTCTCCTTTAACAATATAGGTTCCTTCAATTTCTTCCAGTACGTCTTTAAGTTCCACCTGCATGGATTCTACGATCTCATTATTTCTGAGATGCTTATGGTGTGGAAAAGTTTTTAATTCTTTCGCATTTGGATCGGGGGCATTGTCATATCTGAAAAGAATATCTGAAGACAAACGATAATTATAAGCATATTTGTATCTTTCAATACCATGCTCTGTGCTCTCACAGAACTCCTTAAAATCAAGAACACTGCCGTCTCTAAATTCTATATTCCCCGATATAAATGCGATGTCTTCTGTTTTTCTGTCAATAGTTAAATTGTAGGCTGATACTGCGGAAGAAGAATTAATAAGCGATTCTAACTGGATAATATAGTCACTTATATTCAAAAATAATCTCCTCAAGAGATTTTAGCCTGGCCTGCACTTTTTGTAATGTTTCAATCTCGGCTTCCCACTCTAAAAGCTCCATGTCGTTGACTTTGCCATAAAGATTTTCTCTATCCATTTTCCCGTATTTGTTTTCAAACTCCCATATCTTATTCTGAATTCTATCGGCTGTTTTTCTGAGTAATTTGGCCTCGGTACTTATTGCAACCTTTATCTTCTCTCTCGTCCAGTTATCGTCTGTCTCAATAATCAGTCTTGTCATAATAATCACCTCCTTACGGTTATTTTAACATTATGAGACATGGGTTATTTTTGATGGATATTGTTTCATTAGCCGAGACAGAAAGGATTGATCTTCCCGATATTTTTTATCAAAAACAGCTTTATGTTCATAGTAATAGGAAAGTGCATCATGGACTTGCTCGAGCTTCAGATGGGGATATTCATCGATAATCCTGTCGGCGCTCCACCCCATCAGTTCATATCTGACAGCAATATCCATTACTTTTATTCGCGTGCCGCTGACAACTGGCTCTCCCCCTGCTATCTTCGGGTCTATTGAAACGTAAGGATGTTTTATTTTTTTCGCTGCGACGGACATGTTTAACCCTCCTTGAATACCTTTATTTTATATTTCATACCTAAAAAACTCTATTTTTTTATTATCCGAAAAAGCTCAAACTGCTTAGAACATCTTCTTCGACTCTGACCTGCGCCTCAGGATAGCCTTTTGAGAGATAGTGATGCCTGTCCTTCTCAAACTTTGAAATCAGAGCCCCGATTTTTTCTCTGAATGAGTTGATATCAGACATTATGAGTCCCTAAGTTATCTTGAAATATTACCTTCTCTTCTTCTCTCTGTACATCTTAACAAAGTACTTCAGTTCCTCGCTCCCAAACAAATGCATAATCACAATGTATATACCGAGGTAGAGCGCCATCACGCCGGACATGATGCCGGCCTTTTGAAGCGCCCTCCCGCTCTGCATCCACATTTCTCCCTTTGTAATGAACCATGCTATCAGCCCTGTTATCGATGAAGCGGCCAGTATCTGCAGAAAGCATACAGCTATCTTTCTGCCGTCCACTCTGCCGAGTTTCTTCCTCAGCATGAAAAAGAGCACACTGAAATTTACCGTAGCAGCAACTGCATTGGCAAGGGCCAGGCCGTTATGTTTCATCGGCTTCAGCAGTAAAAGGCCGAGGATGACGTTTGTCAGCATCGCGAGGACCGCAATCTTTACCGGAGTTTTTGTGTCCTGCGTCGAGTAAAAACACGCAGTGACGATCCTCACGCCCACTATCGCCCATATCCCGAGAGAGTAATAAAGCAGGGCCTGTGACGTCCCGAGGGTCGCAGCATATTCGAACTTGCCCCTCTGAAAGAGAAGGTTCACAATAGGTTCCCTCAATGCGATCAACCCGATCATCGCGGGAATGGTGATGAAGAACAGCATCCTCAGGGCAAAAGAGAAATCGCTCCTCAGACTGTCCATATCTCCCTTTACCGCATGTGCCGAGAGGGTCGGAAGCACAGCCACCCCCATCGCAACCCCAAATATGCCAATCGGAAACTGTATCAGCCGCATTGAGTAGAAAAGATAGGTGATGCTTCCCGCAGGGAGGAATGAGGCAAGGATGTTGCTGACAACAATATTTATCTGGTTCACTGACAGCGCAAGGGTTGCCGGGACCAGCAGGACCGCAATCCTTTTAAGCCCCGGATGGCTGAACGTTGCATCAAAGCCAAGCGAGTATTTGTTCCTGAAAAATGCAGGGAGCTGAAAGGCAAACTGCACAAATCCTCCAACCATGACGCCGATCGCCGCGGCCATAATGGGATGTTCAGTCCTCGATTCAAAAAAAATTATGCTTGCAATAAGCGTCACATTCAGCATCGCCGGAGCAAGCGCTGGAACAAAGAAGACCTTTTTCGTGTTCAATGCCCCCATGACCAGCGCAGCAAGGCTGATGAACAGGAGGAACGGGAACATGATCCGTGTCAGAAGGACTGTGAGTGAGAACTTATCAGGCGAGCTCAGGAATCCAGGCGCAATGAGAGTGACGATCGCCGGGGCCGCGGCGATGCCTGCTATACATATGACGCCTACAGCAATGATGATGAACGTGAACGCTATCCGCACCAGCCGTTTTGCTTCCTGCTCGCCGTGCTTCTCACGATACTCTGTCAGGACCGGGATGAACGCTGATGACATCGAACCCTCGGCAAAGAATTCTCTCAGCAGGTTCGGTATCCTGAAGGCAGCAAAAAAGGTATCGGAGACCCCGGTGGCGCCAAAATACAGCGCGAAGATCATGTCCCTGATAAAGCCGAGTATACGGCTTATGAAAGTAGCTGCCGACATCAGTCCCGCGGCCTTTGCTATTTTCCTTTTTTCATCCATGACTTGACTTTCGCGTGTCCCTTTATTTAATTTATTAGGTCATTTGGTTAATTATTTAATCTGTCATTAAAACACACTTTATTCATTTTCTCAATTACTGAATGACATAATTTCCTAATTACTTACATTAAAGGAGGATACTCTATTGCCGGCAAAAGCTGCACCCAAACGAAGCAAATCAGTCCTTAAAAGAGCCCGACAGACAAAAGTTCTGACGCTGAAGAACAGGTCTGTGAAGAATATGCTCAAAACTCTCGCAAAGAACGTCGAGCAGGAAACAGCCAACAAAAATCTTGATGCGGCGCGAACAGCTCTGAAGAAAGCAATATCTGCCATTGACAAGGCAGCAAAAAAAGGGATCATCCACAAGAATACAGCCTCAAGAAGAGTTTCACAGCTCACACAGCTTGTCAATGCAATGACCCCTTCTGAAGCAGCCTGATAAGCAATACCTCAAGTACAAGCTCGGGCCTGCCAGATGTCTTAAGCCCCACATCCGCCTCATGCAGGCTCAGAAAGATACGGAAGAAATCTTCCTCTGTGAATGACGGCAGATGCTTTGCCAGCGCCCTGTATGTCTTTTCATTCATCCTGGCAGGACGTTTGCCTTTGCCTGACCACAGTGAATAAAACTGTTTATAATGCCAGTTAAGGGTTCCGAGCACAGAGGGAAGTTCGTAAGCGCTCATGTTCGATAAGAGGTTCTTCAATATCCTGAATGCCTTTGTATTGCGTCCCGCCACAAGAGAATCGACAAGTTCAAACGTGGTATTCTCCCTCGTCATGCTGGTTGAAGAGACGATATCGCTACCGCTGACCGTCCTGCCTCCCCCTGATGCCAGTTTCTCCAGTTCCATCATGAGGAGCCCGATCTCGTACCCTACATATTCGATGAGATGCTCCACTGCATCATCGGTCAGTTTTAGGCCCTTCTGCGCAGCGGCCTGCCTGAGCCAGGCCGGCACGTCTTTGTCCTGTATATTGAGTGAGTAAACTTTCCAGCCGGGGTCCAGAGAGGCCGCTGGGGCTTTCCTGGACATGATAACCATACATGTCGTCTCAGCGGGTTCCCTGAAGTAAGTAAGAAAGGCCTTTACCGCAGATGCGGGAAAGGCCTGAAAATCTTTTATGGCCACCAGGCGCCTTGGCACCATGAATGGAAGGGTCGAGGCCGCGTTCATGATCTCCTGCGGAGTAGAGACAGGGTAAAAAACATCATAATTGAAATCCGCATTTCCGGCAGGAATAACGCTCTCAATGATCTTCAAGAGCGCATCTTCAAGAAAATAGCTCTCCTCGCTCCAGAGAAAATAGAGGGGGCCCGGAAGGCCTTTCTCAATTTCCCTGAGAAGCGCTTTATTTAGCATAGGTCAGGATGATCCTGCTCACCATCTCTTTTGCGATCTCGCTGCATGCCTTGTCTATAGCCCTGTCCTTGAAAGCAACACTTTCAGTTACCGATCCTGCGGCCTGATAGGTTATTTTAATAGGCGATTCCATAGACCTGAATTCGGTGACCCTTCCCTGGTCATTCAGCTTAAGATCTACCCTGAGTAAAATGGACTGCTCTTTTATCTTGTCGTCAACCGCTGCAATAGCTCCAAGCTGGAAAGTGATAACAGTTGCTTCAAGCACAACATCGCCCCCTGCTGCCCTCACCTCTATCCCCTCATTAATGAACTCTTTTGAAAGAGCAATGTGCATCTTTTCCTCAAGCCTGGGCTCGTATGTCCTGTTCTGCACCTGCTTAATGGTGATGGATCTAAAAGGCAGATGCGTTGAACCGATCATGTGGTAGCCGCAGGAGAAAACAGTGAACAGTGAACAGTGTATAGTGATCAGTAAAAAGACAAATAATAACCGCCTTAATGTTCTAAGTTTTTTGTTTTTCAATTTGCTGTTTCCAGTTTAAAATTTTCAGTTTTAAATTCAAACCACGATATTCACGAGCTTGCCTTTAACAACTACAACCTTCTTTAATGGCTTTCCATTGATATGCTCCAGTACCTTCGGCTCAGAAAATGCCTTTTCCCTGACCGCCTCATCGTCAAGGCCCGCAGGGATCATGATCTTGCCCCTGACCTTGCCGTTAATCTGTATGACCAGTTCCACCTCGTCTTCCCTGGCG
>QZKC01000043.1 GCA_003599425.1 Nitrospiraceae bacterium
AAAAAGACTTCGAATCTTATCGAAAGATTACATCTGCAAAATGAAAAGACAAAATGCAAACAATTCTGTCGATTATAGAAATCCTGAGACAGGCTTGCCACTGAAAACCAACAACTACCTCCGAACCATGGCTTGCTCCAAAGAAAATTTATGAATAATCTGGACTATCAGTCGTCAGCCGATAATGGCCCCGCAATTCTCGCATCTGTACCTGGGCACATCTGTAACAGGAGCATTGACCTCTTCAAAGTCGTACCGTTTTTCACCCCGCACCTCAAAGCATTCCGGGCAATGGTTTTTTCCAAGCTCTTCAGCCTTGATCAACAGGTGGCAGTGCCTGCACCGCAGCCGTTTTTTCTGGCCGGGCAAGAGTACGAGGGTTTTATGGCTGCATGAGGTCATATTGAGTAAAATCTATTATAGTTGACTCTGCGATAAAAGGTCCGCTCTTCTTGCTCTTCCGCACGCTGGTATTTGACTTTTGCCTGTTGCCCTCTATAATTGTAATCAAAGACCGATTTCTGACGGGAAGGAGAGTTCTATGAAAAGCAAGAAATCTATCATTATCATCGGTGCAATAGTTGTGATTATCATCGGGGCGCTGATCATCATGCTCACCTCGCTTAACCGTATTGTTGCTGCGGCAATAGAGAAGTACGGTTCTCTGGTAACACAAACCCGCGTATCCGTATCCTCTGTAAATATAGATCTTTCAGCAGGAGAAGGGTCTGTCAGCGGCCTCACGGTCGGCAACCCTTCCGGGTTTACAGGCCCTTCCGCATTTCACCTCGGCAGTATCAGTACAAAAATAGACACGGGATCCATAACCAAGGACATGGTGATCGTCGACAATGTCACCATTTCCGGGCCGCACATAATGTATGAGATCGATGGATCGGGCAGATCCAACATCGAGATAATCAAACAGAACGTCCAGCAGTTCCAGGACAAAGGCACCTCTGGAAAAACCGAAACTCAAAATGAAGATGCTGGGAAGGGAGTCAATCTCCAGGTCCGTAAACTGCTCATTGAGAACGGGGAAATAGATGTCCGCATCGCCGCCCTTTCTGACAAGGTTTTGTCCGCGAACCTCCCAAGGATCGAACTCTCCAACATTGGAGGGAAAAACGGAGCTTCCCCCGGCGAGGTCAGTGCGCAGATACTTTCTGCCCTGACAAAGGAGGCAGGCTCTGCTGCATCCAAACTTGGTGTCGATATGTATCTGGGAAAAACCCTTGATGAGGTCACAAAGGGAATAGCAAAAGGAGGCGATCTTCTCAAAGAAACAGCTAAAGGAGCCGGGGAAACAGTAAAGAAACTCTTTAGGAAGTAGACCTTTTGATCAAAAGATAGTTTTCAAAAAATAGTAAGCCATTACAAGGCACAACACAAGCTTCAGCCCTGTCCCGGCAGCAAACCCAATAAATACTCCGAACGCGGCCTTTGCTGCATGCTCAGTTTTTTTACCGGCAACAAGCTCACCAGTTAATGCACCAATCACAGGCCCAAAGATGATCCCGAATGGCGGAAGTATAAAAATACCAACAACCAGACCAATGACGCTCCCCCATATCCCGTACTTCGATGCATTGAATTTTTTTGCGCCGAGTACGGGTATAACGTAGTCAAGCAATGAAGCAATAACAGTCAGTATCACAAATATGATCAGGAAGCGGGGAGAAAAATCGTAACGCGACGTTAAATGCAGTAAGACAAGCCCTGCATATCCGAGCGGCGGGCCAGGCAGCAGAGGAAGAAAGCAGCCGAGGATACCGAAGATCATGCAAAAAGCACCTGCAACGATCAGTACAGTGTCACTCATGTATATATCATACAGGATGGCACTTGATAATTAAGAATGATCTGAGTGTTCTAAGCCTCTTGACCCAGATTCGTACAGCTCGGGTTTAAAAAGTCAAACCTTCTCTTTCCATAAGCATCTCTCCGAGGTACGATCCCGGCTTGACCTCCGAGTTCGGGATGATCTCTGTCTTATCCAGCCCATAATGTTTCACACAGGATGCGCAGATATAGAATTTCGAGTCGAAGTCTTCGATGAGGGTATTCATGAGGTCTGCTATAGGAGAGAATTCATCTTTTGTTTGCCATATCAACGTCTCGGCAAATCCTTTTTTTGCGAGCAATGCCCCCCTGTCCATCAAAAAGAAGTCCAGCGTCGCATCAAAGGCTTTCATACTCGTTGCCAGTTGAAGTGCCCCAGCAACTTTGTCCGGATTGTCATACGAGTGGGTAATGATAAAAACAAATTTCTTCTTTTCTGCCATGGTGCCTCCTTCTATACTACGCCATGTTTGGCGTATCCTTGCATGTCATTTTTTTATTTAAATGCAATTACATTATATAGAATTAATCAAATGGAACCAATAGGGTTATAAGTGGGGCCCTGCCCCATGCCCCGGATACTTTTCTTGCTTGTCTAAGAAAAGTATCGAAAAGAATGACCCACAACAATTATGTCTCAGGTTTAATGTTCTGGTTCAGGCTGAAAAAATTAGTGGGATCGTACTTA
The DNA here is from genome assembly GCA_003599425.1 of Nitrospiraceae bacterium. GTDB lineage: Bacteria > Nitrospirota > Thermodesulfovibrionia > UBA6902 > UBA6902 > SURF-23. The sequence goes on from QZKC01000043.1 coordinate 2,531, forward strand.
TTTTTTAATTGAACGAGACGGTTATAATTACCGGGACTGTATGCGGCCCTTACAATGTCCTGCCCTTCATCCCCCATGAAGTTCACGTATGCTCCGGCTGCATAGGGCTCCAGTGCTCTTGAGAGATCACGTGTCCATTGTATGTTCTTTTCGTTCCCGGCAGGATCGATCCATTTTGATACGATATTGAGGACACATAAGGCGTTTCGATGGCTGAATGCGGTCTCATCTTCTCTCACACGGCCCATAGCTCCCTGAAGGTGCTGAATATGTATCTGCGTAAGTGGTGACGGTACTGCACTGAAATACAGGAGGACCTCGTTTATGCAATCGTCCTGAAGATCCTTCAGATAGGATGATTTCCAGTAATTCATAAGACCGGGAGGGGCTCCGGCATCAAGCATTGACTGCATCTCCTGAAAAGGAATAATGCTGATCATGTCCTGGACAGGTTCTCCCAAGTGACGGAGCGGTTTCAATATCTGCTCTCCCTTATCCAGTGGACCGCTGTAACATACGTGAACAGCCACGAGGGGGACGTTCATGATTCTCTTTGAAAGAAAGGGAGCTGGCGCTGGCAGCAATGCCAGCATTGTAGTGAGATCATCAGGAGCTGCTGCTATATAATCCCTGTAAAGGCGGAACACCTCGAAAGCGTTGTCAGCCGGATAAATCACCATCCCCCCCATTACCTGCTTTAAAGGATGAAGGCGGAATGTAAACTCTGTGACTATCCCGAAATTCCCGCCACCGCCCCTGATACCCCAGAACAGGTCCGGGTTTTCACCTGCGCTTGCTGTACGCAATTGTCCGTCAACCGTGACAACCTCCGCGGACAAAAGGCTGTCGCATGTGAGTCCGTGTTTGCGTACAAGCCAACCGATCCCGCCGCCGAGAGCAAGGCCTGCCATTCCTGTTTTGCTCACTATTCCTACGGGTACGGCCATTCCATAGGCCTGGGTCGCATTATCCAGTTCACCCAGCGTCAGCCCAGCCTGGGCAGTTGCGGTTTTTGATTGCGCGTCGATCACAACTTTTTTCATGCGGGACAAATCAATGACTATCCCATTGTCACAGACCGCATTGCCCGCTATATTATGCCCGCCGCTTCGCACCGAAACCAGGATGTCATGAGACCGGGCAAAGTTTACGCTATTTATGACATCATCCTTATCTGAACAATAGGCAATAATTGCAGGGTGCTTGTCGATCATGCCGTTCCAGACCCTGCGGGCCGAATTATAATCAGCATCGCCGGACTTGACCAGCCTGCCGCGGAAATTCATTTCAAATCGCCGGATAGCGGCCTCATCAATGGCGTTCCCCGATCTGCTGATCACAGGTTTATTATTCATTTCCGGACAGTTCCTACCTACATTGTATCAAATGAGCGCGCAGATGGATTTGTTTTAGACAGTAAGATCATTCAGGCACCTGAGAAGAGACAGGTGATGGGTTAGAGGTGAGAGGGAAGAGGAAGCAGGAGAGCGGGGATGCGTGAAAAAGAAATATCTGATAAGATTAAAGAGGGTTATTAACGTCCTTTAGACACTCAGGTATTTAAATCTCAGGGAGCAGCATAGAAATAACATTTCAAGATCTCCAGGATTAAGACCTACTACTAATAACAATAAAGTAAGGAGCATATATGAGTTCGTTCAGTTCAAACCCGCGGCGCGGGAGATCACGACCGCAGCAGCGTTCGCAGGTGCCGGCGCGCAGGGTTGTTTCATCAGATGAGAAAAAGTTTCTTGCCGGTACGGCAGTAAACCCGCATACACGTATCATTCTTGAGAAAGGCAGTGATAATCTGTCTGTCCGTGCGCTTGATCTTATTTGTCCGATAGGGATGGGACAGCGTGCTCTTGTGGTATCATCGCCCGGGCTGGGTAAGACGACATTTTTAAAGAATATCTCTAATGCGGTAACGAACGGGTATCCTGACATGAAGGTATATTGCCTGCTTGTTGATGAACGTCCCGAAGAGGTGACGGATTTCAAGCGCAGTGTGGCTGCCAGAGTGTATTCCTCGTCTATGGACCATAGTCATGAAAGCCATATCAAGATCGTCGATGAGGTTGTCGCAGAGGCTTTTAAGGAAGCTGCTGCAGGGCATAATGTGATGATATTGCTTGATTCACTTACGCGTCTGGCGCGGGTACATAACGCACAGCACCGGGGCAGAGGCCGTACGATGTCCGGAGGAGTGACTGCCGGCGCACTTGAAGTACCACGCCGTATTTTTGGTATTGCCCGCAATGTAGAGGGCATGGGCTCTATAACGATCCTTGCCACGATCCTGGTCGATACAGGCAGCGCTATGGACAATGTCATCTTTGAGGAGTTTAAAGGCACGGGGAATATGGAACTGGTCCTCTCAAAAGAACTGGCACAAAAGAGGGTATTCCCGGCGATCGATGTATCAAAGAGCGCTACCCGGCGCGCTGAGCTTTTGTTTGAGCCGGAAGAGTACAGGCTCCTCGAAGTATTGTACCGGGGCCTGGCAGGGATGAATAGTGTTGCCGCAATGGAAAAGCTGATCGAGCTTCTTCAGAAATATCCGAGTAATAGCGATCTGTTAGATTCATTTAAGAATGTTAAGGGCATTTAGGGGAACCGGGGTTTGGGGCAGAGCCTCACATTTTATAAGTTAATAATCTCTTATTCAATTATCAAAAGACCCAAGCCGCAATCGGGGCATTCGACAGTCTCTGAGTTCACGGGCGAACCGCATGCCGGACATATACCCCCATCTCTCATGTCCTTTGAAGCCCGGATCTCCGGATGAAGCCTCATGAAATATTCTTCTGCCAGTTCGTTCGCCTTTTCGGCATCAGATTCAGATACCAGCAGCTGATGAGGATGTGTACCGCAGCCTTTTTTGCATCTATCAACAGTAATAACGCATGGAATTGAGCCATCGATCAGGACGTTGTACAATTCACTCAGCAATAGTGGTTTGTTCGGTAGTAAATTCCACAGCATCAAATTCATGAAAGAAATGATCGTCCTCTGTGAATCTGTCATGAATAAAAAGGAAAACTTCAGGTATGTAAATCTGCGATGCTATAAAGAACTCACGACAATCAAAGCTGCCTCTCAGCCGCTCTTCAATTTCATTTAGATTTAACTTGTCGGGGTTTCTAAATATAATTTCTCCCCAGGCTTTGTAATTTGAAGCATCTCTGTATAAGTAAATCAGTTTTATGTTTTCTATCGCGATCATGGAATAAATCTTACTCTGTTATGAAATTTAAGGAACTCTGGCGCGGGCCAGAATTTTTCGGGCAAATGAATGCTTGCCCCTTCTAATGAGAGTAATGTTGTTTTAATAATTTTTCAGAGCCAATCCGGTCATGCAAATAAAAATGTTTTTCCTGCTCAAGACCATAAGGCAAGTAAGACTTGAACCATTATCACGATATACATAATTAAATTACGCGTATCGCGCTACAATTTCAACTTTAACTGGTATATCATGTTTAGACAAGAAAATATGCCTGACTTATAACTGGTTTATCCAAAGCTATATTATGCATGCCGCAACCGGTCATAAAAAGCCCGTAAAAGGCGTACAAAATATAACACTGCCTCCGACGAGAAAAATTGATGAGGGTTTAAAGAACAGATGAGTTGATCGAGAGACCAACTCATCATTCACTCAGGCCAGAAGCCACTATGCTTTTTATTTTTTTTACAGAATTAATATTTCGCTAATTGAAAATTGTGAGGAGCTTTCTTGCACGAATCAACCCACTTCAATAAATCATCAAGATCACACCGCAGACATCCCTGCATCTTGATGCATGGAATCTGTCCAAGCTCTGCCCACTGATATAAAGTCTTCTGCTTTACTTTTAAAATTTTCTCCAGTTCCTTCACAGTAATTATGTTCATTATCTCACCCCCCTTTCAGATCATGGATTTTTACTCGTTTAGAAGGATTCTGTTCACAATTTGTTCACGGTTTTTAGAGGGCTTCAAGGAGCTATCTACCCAATTAATAACAATAAATTGGCGGGAGCGTGTGGGAATCGAAAAGAATGGAGGATTTGGTTTGTCCACGATGACAGAAAGAGATTGAGTCGTTGAATATCAATCCTCCCGTTTCAGCCCCAGCCGTTCCCACATCCATGAAACATCGTAGAAGGGTCTGCCTTCTCTTTTATTATGCTCTTCTGAATTTTCAAAGGACTTCAGGAGCTCAATAACTTTGATTCTGCCTTCTTCTGTCTTCACTGCCTGTAAAGGGGTTTTGCCGTCAAGAGCTGGCACCTTCTTCTTCAGCCAATTCGTACTGTTCTTATGCATGAATTCCGTATAGACTTTCTGCTGTATCTCCATAGGTATTTCATTGGCAGACTCCTTGTGAGGTTTCTTCTCACACTCCTTCAATGCTTTCATGGGATCCTGAAAGGTATCTATCTTGTGGATCAGGGAATCAGACAGTGCTTCAAGGATAAGTTTTTTCCCCTTCTCAAGACGTTTTTTTGAATTGCATTCCAGTATCAGTCGGGCTTCCTTGAATTCAATCCTGCCAAGAATGGTGGCGCTTCCTTCTTTATTCTTTTTTGCAAACCATAAATAGTCCTCACCCGTTTGTTCGAAATCTGTAATGTTCATCAATCCGTTAATGACAGCTTCTTTATCTCTGATTTCAAATACTGTTTTTGACAATATCATCGGTTCCCCGGTAGTGGTATGAAGGCTTGGCAGCATGGGGTTCCTGATAAGGTCATACCAGTAGAAATTAAATATATCGCTTTCCATCTTCAGAAAATCATCCATCGCCGCCTCAGGGTAATCCAGCCTGTAGTCTTCAAACTCAGAATGGATATCGGCAAGTATCCTTTCTTTCTGTTTCAATGGATACGGATAGACCGATCCGCTCATTATGTATTTCCCGTCAATATAAATGAGACGGGTCGCATAGATGTCCCATTTGCTCAATGACCTTGTAGCTGCCTTCTCTTTCACGTCGTACTCTTCTCCAAGGATAAGATCTTTCAGCAATAAACCTTCCTCGGGGAATACCTCCTGTACTTCGTAAAGACTTATTACGGAGTTTTTCATAATGGTCAGAACCTTATGTTCATCCGGCGACATTCTTACCTTACTCTCCATATAGAGATCTATCAGCGTCTTACCATCTTCCTCATCAACAACAAAGTCATGAACGACCCACTCCAGGAAGTTCTGTGAGGCTATAGCAAGGGCAGTACCGTCCAGATGCTCCTCTGGATTAAAATCATCCCAGAAAAAGAAGCGGGCATCCCAAAAGCTATGGCGGTAGTTTTTCTCGAATAGTTGCAGCAGCTCCTGAACGAGCCTGTTTCTAATAGAATCTTCTCTGCCTGTTTCTTGATATGTACGGCTCAGGCAGCATTTCTTGTATTTCTTCCCGCTCCCGCAGGGACATGGATTATTTCTTCCTGTTTGCATAATCTAAGCCTTTCTCTATGATGTTATAAATTATTTTCCATAATAGGCATAACAAATTTTAATTGATATCATCGCACATATTTTTTATGCCGACTGCAACATTATACACAATGCTAAAAAGAGTATTCAGAGGAAAAATACATTATCAGAAAGTATTTAATACAACTACTAGAGTAAATAAAAATGTTCAGATAACTTCTTAAATATAAGAGTCAGTAAAATAGAATTTACTGCCTGTTTACTGACTATTTTTATAAGCCTTTCCAAATGGGGAACATATTGAATTATAATTATTTATTGGCGGGAGCGTGTGGGAATCGAAACCTCTCAGCCCGTTGATTTTAAAGGGATTTTAGACCGCTTACGGAAGGTTCACGGAAGGTTTTAAAATTTTGAGTAAATATTTCGATACATTTTATTGGTAAAAGAATACCCGAAATTTCACATTATAATATGCTCGAATTTTGAACTCCATTTCCTCTAAAGCTGGCAAACATCATGCGCCTTCTATTAAAAGCCAGGACTGTTGAATCCGTTTCGAAAAATATCTTACGTTACCTGCTACATATGAGTCTGACGAAAATCTGGAAAATCTTACGTAAATCTGACGAAAAACTAATTATTCTATCTATTATTACGCGCGCACCTCAGATACCCGATCCGATAATTCCATCGCCAAGTTATTTTGGCGTTGAACGAGTATTTTCAGTAGATTTTTAAAGGCATCAAAGTAATCTTGACCTTGTCGTAATTCGGTTCTGTGGGACTGCCAACACAAATCCAGCAATTTTGCTAACCGATTTTCATGCTCTTTTTGCCTGTCATACCAGAAGCCGTCTTTATGAGAAGAAACTCCTTTATAGAGCCAGACAAGACTTTTCAATCGTAGACTCTCTGCGGCCGGTTGCTGTAGAAAGAGCAAATATGCTTCTGCACAATCATCATACTGAAGATATAAATTCGCCCACCGCTCATAGTAATCTGCCATATGGTCGACCAAAGATTTTCTCTTTTCATCCCATATAGTCAATAAGATCCCATCCAGCCCCATAAGCTTATTCCAAATCTCTTGAAGTCTGTAGTAGAATCCCGATGACCACCGCGATGATGAGAATGCAAAGTCAAGCATTTGTTTCCAGATTCTAATAAATGCCTCTTCTTTTTGAGTCGTATTAATGTCGTAATAAAACCAGTTGGAAAGGAAATCCCCTATCCAGTTATGCGCAGGACTTCCTAAACTCAGAATCGGTTTCCAGAAGTTTTCCGGTTTTTCTTCGGGATGGAGATGGAGGATCAAATCCGGTATGTATTGAAATACCCATCTTTCAAATGTGTAAGGATGACCCTCTATGTCTTCTATTTCTTCGCTGCCGTTTCCCAGCATCCACAGGATGCAGTTTAAGGACTCTTCCCAAAATAGGATCATGTTCTTTCTATCTCTTTCATCTATGGCATGGTCAATTGACGGTATCCAGGAATACGCAGACTCAATTACTTCAAAATTAAGACCCGGGTCGCGAGGATAAAATTTCCCTTTGCTATCCGGAGCAACAAGACTTGGTCGCGTATCAATCAGGGCTATTTCATTCCATTTAGGCATCGGTAGAGTAGTAATCCCATTTATAAATTGTTGTGCCAATGCATCCGATTCTTTTTTGATACGATCTTTTTCTTTCTCTTGTTTCTTATTTCGTCCAACATCGACATAGATAACTCTCGTCAACTTATACCGAGCTGCGGACCAATGTAATAAGAAATTTTGTAATTGTAATAAATTGTCTCTCAAGAGATGCCGGTGCTTTGCTGCCTGTCTAAAGAGGATTTCTACGGTAACATAGTGTTTGTCGGTTGTAAGCGAAATAACAAGCTCTCGCAATTCTTTTGAATCAGGATTTTCTGACCAGAGTATCGGGATAGCTTGAGCGCAAAAGGTGTACCATTTCCACCTGCAAATATTCCTCGATGAATCTGATCTGTTTATTGAGGGCGGGGTCTTAGTTGTATTAATTAAATGTTTTATGCACCACTCCTCTTTGATTGGATGCTTACGCAGCCAATCTCTATGGAACTCAATCAAGACAGCCGCTCCCGCACATAGGGAATCTTGGATGGTTATTAAACCGTCTTCTATGTCTTCAGGCACTGAAAGATTTTCAATGCGCTTCAATATGTCCCAAAAGGTTTCCAGGTAATCCTGAGAGAGCTGTAAATTCTTATCAAGAAGTTCACGACACTGCATGGGAAAACCAATCAGCAGTTTTCTGTCTGAAAGTTCTTTGAAAGCTATTTCCTGCTGCTCTTTAAATTCGCGAGGAGGGTTAAACTCCCAATATTCGCCATGCTCAGGATGTGATTTTGATTCCCAATTATTAATATCAAACTCACGTATCAATCTTTCTAAATAGCCAGATTCGCACAATTCGTCATCTGGCGCAAAAGCCTCCAGACGAACTTCCCATTTACTCGTTGCATCCTCGATGATTTTACGACCATCTTCATCATTCAAGAAAAGTGATTGGCTAATGGCATAAAGCTCTATTTTGCGATGTGCCATATTATTCCATTCATTTGCTCGTTTAATCTGTTCTTTAGTATGGCGCAATTCTCCCCACCCTATCATTTGGTGTCCTTCACCATCAACTCTATGATGCATTTCCCAGCGATAAAACTCGGGTACGGTAAGAAATGGCCTTAAAATACTTTTAAAGAGCTCCGGATGGCTTTTACCGACACCTATTAACAGTCCAGCAAAAACAACAGAGCGCGTATTTTTTATTATTGTCTCGATTGCTTCTGCTACGGATTCCTTTGCTTCCAGGCGGTCATAGAACCATTTTTCGAGAGCCATTAAAGCACTTACAATTACATGAGGTATATCCCCGCAATCTCTATATGCAAAAAATAGTTCGTTGTCACCGATCCATGTCTTTTCTCCTTCAGCAGTGGACATGATAACGGAAGGTATCGGGATTGATCGGTGTGTATATATATCAGTCCATCTGTCAGTTACAAAATTGATCAAGCGCAGGATAAGGTTTAGACCTTTTTCAGGTCTGATGGTCAGGAAAAACCAAAATGGTCCCCGGTCATAAAACGATGGGAACCATCCATGCCGGTCGTCTATCTCGTATGGTTCATGTCTGTCGTAAGGATATTCATCCCGGCTTCTTTTCCCCGGCTCGCGGATGATCAAGGCAAGAACTGTTTCTTCTGCTACATCAGGCAATGCTGAAAAGAGAGGAATAAGAATCGAAGGCTCATCCAAACATAAATCCTGAAACATCCTGTCTACTTCGCATTTTGGACCATCAGGCCATTGCGGGATATCTATTTCATCATGTGCAAAAATAGAGATCGATGGCGGTAAATCTCTTTTAAGCTTTGCTTTAACAGGATTAATTTCTTCAGGAGGTTTATTGACCGGCGGTGGCGGAGGAGGCTCTTTACGTCCACATGCAGTCAAAACAAACTCTGTTACTTGTTCGGGAAGATCATTTACACTCGCCAATACTGGTCGGTAAAGATTTTTACTATGGCTGAAATGACGTCTGATAAATGACAAGCGCCAATATTTGTTTAATATATAAGCCGACCAGGCAACCTCAAGCCCTATTTCAGCAGCCTCTTTTCTTAATGGATAATTATTTTCTGTAAAAATGAGCCATTTATTGACGATGTCAGCAACTTGTTCCGGAACAAGTTCGACAACTTCTTTTTTATGTGCATACAGAAAACGGATGATCGGTATCCAATAGAGAGGGATGGGAATGCGTTGTAAAACAGACGCTTCAGTTTCGCTGAAATCCTTCAGTTCCTTCGCAAGCTTTAATGCCATAGGATGCGGAGAAGTGCCTGCGTGGAGCAATCGGTTAAGTAATCGCTGGAGCAATTTCCCATCATCTCTTATTAGGTCATCCCATATACGCTCAAGAACAGAAAAAGCATCAGCAGCATGGATTGCTGCCTCTAATAATAAATCTTTTAAAAGAATGTAGTCCTCAGTTTCTTTATCACAGGCAAGGAGCATATTTCTCCATCTGGTAATATCCGCGTCTTGCTCAATCAAATGTAAGCTTAATAACTGTGCCGCCCTCTGCCACAAAGGAGAGCTCAATCGGGGCATTACAAAATCAAGCAGGTCTTCGGTATGGGCCAACAATTGACGCTGTCTTGCCCAGTCCCCATAGAGATCATGAGAAAAGTTTATCTTTCCTTCACGTCTGTAACAAATACGCTTCTTCTCAAGTAATTCGACGGCTGTCAAGTCTTCCGTGTTAAATTTATCCAAAGGGAGTTCAATTTTCAATTCATCGCCCTGCATCTGAGCCAATTTAAATAAGAAGCTCTCAAGAGCAGCCCCCTGTAGTGATTGGGATATTTCAGTATTCCAGAACCAGTTTATAACGTCCGAAATGCCTGCCCACTGTCTCGTATCAGGCAAGCGCCGTAACACAAGATTTCTCGCCATAATGTCAAGTATCGCGGGTTTTGTTAACAGTGAAACAAGTTTATTATTCAGGAGCAAACGGCTGAGCTCAGGAAAGCTCGCCCATACCGGTTTCAGGTCTTCATAAGAAGGATTGCTTATTTGTATTGAACCCCACTTTGAAGAATCAATATTAAAACGTAGTAACTCCTTCTGCACCCTCTGCCAATCATGCAACTGACATGATAAAATTATTTTCCAGGGAGTGTTCTCACTTTCAAGACGCAAATAAGACAGTAACAGAGAAACATGCTTGAATACTTTATCCTTATAAAGCCTATCTACCCCGTCAATTATTAAGTAGGCATCCCTGCTTATTACAGCGTTTAATACATCACCAAGATGATGTTGAAGTTTTTCTATTACAGCTTCAAGGCTGTTAGTATCGAACCGGCCCGAATCAAGCCAGATAATCGTAGCCGGTTTATTGAGAGATTCAGTCCATTGTTTTAACAAAACGGTTTTCCCGCAGCCGGACTCCCCCAATACTATCTGAACGTTATTCGACAGAAATCCTTCTTGGATACTTTTCAAATCAGCAGGCCGCTGTACTGAAACACTGCCGCCGATTTTGTCAGGGATCGTCTGTAGGTTTTGATCAGTTTGTATATTTATTTCATTCCAGTCATGCTCAAAGTCGGGATGATTTTTCAGGATGAATTGATGCCGCAGTAAATCAATCAGCGTACAAAGATCAATGCGCCCACCACTGGGACGATACCTGTCTGCAATGTTTTGAATCTCCGACCACAATCTTACTGACTCTTGAGCGTTACCGCTCCTTAGACTGCTCTGACAAAGAGCTATTGCATCTTTTTCTTTTTCCGAGATCGGCTGTTCAAAATCGAAGGGCACAATCCGGATATGCAGCAATAAATTTCCGGTCTCTTTTTCAGTAATTCCATGATTCTCTGCAAGGTCTGTGGGGCAGGCAAAACTGTGGAAAAGTTTTTTTTTGATGAGAGAATCTCCTCCCTTTTGAGATATGCGCTGTAGAAATTCCTCAGGAGGTTGTTTTTGAGCACAGTCTATTAACCAACCCAAGTCATTCTGTAATTCAACTTGAAGTGGGCCGGTAATCAACCCGATATAATCTGTCTTCGGATTGAAAACATCAGACTCATCATGAAGATATTGTTTCCATGCCAGAGTAACGAATGCTTTTGGAGCCGTTGCCTTACCAAACTGTGTATTACTTTTGACAGATAAAGCACACCTGCTAATTTTGCTGCCATACTTTAAAGTTAGGAGAATATCATCGAATAGCCAGCCAGTCCCGCCTTTATTAACTTGAAAATCAATGTTCGAAATTGTCCCTAATTGAGCATCTAAAGGCGGTCTTCCTTTCAACATGCAAGCAAGGAAGTATGCAGCGACCTTGTTTTCAAATACAAAACCACCGCCAGCGGATACCTTTGTTGGAACAGCATTGCCTGCCATAGAAGATTTTACCTCTTGGCTTATAATAAAATCTTTTTATCCCCGGGTTGCCTCATATGCGGAAATCATTTGAACGAGTTAAGTTTCATAACTCATTATTTTCTTTGATTTTAGTGTTGTAAAATGTATAATTAAAATCACTTAGCCAGTTACCTTGAAAACCAGATAGATAAAAGAACTATTGTAAGGAAGAAGAATATATCTGAGACGGCGAATATAATGGTTAATAGGATGAGCCGAAGATATTTTTTACTGATGTGGCGAAGATACTTCTCTGGAGCAGAAGGAAGCAGTGGAAGGATAAGATTTTAGAACCGGCGTAAGCATAAGGGATAAAGTGATTGAATTAAGACTCAAATATGCTCAAATTTATCTTGAAGACGCAAAATTTCTTTATGAAAACAAAAAATATAATAGTGCAATCTCACGGTTATATTATGCATCCTATCAGGCGATGTGGGCTGCGATTGGTGATCCGGACGAGGGAAAGGTATGGAAACATCTTGCCATCATCAAACCGTTTGTTCATGGCTACTGGTTTAGCCCGTCACAGAAGCAAAATTCAGCAGGACTTTTGGAACATTTACGGCTGCCATTAAGACAGTTATATGCTCACAGGATTAAAGCCGATTATGAACTTGTTGAAATTAATCGAAATATTGTAGAGACTATGATAAAAACAGTTGATGATTTGATAAACACTGTATTATCAAAAGGGAGGTAAGGAACGTGAAAGCAGCAGCCAGTGATAAAACATTACTCGCCGATGCCGTCGCTGAATTAATAGAGGCGCTTCATCAAAAATATCCCGGCATAAAGACAAAGCCGACCCACCCTGTTGAAGATGAGGACTTTACGATAGAAGTTGAAGTCCCACCCCAGCTTTCGCTTGAGGCAGTCGAATCTGAATGTCATAAAGAATGTATCAGGCTTGA
>QZKC01000013.1 GCA_003599425.1 Nitrospiraceae bacterium
CCGGAGACAGCGCGTTGACTTTGAACCAGCTTTCAATAAAGGGAAGCCAGACTAATTCTTCAGGCATTCCTGCTTCCTTTAAAGATTGCACTATCGCTTCCCTGTATTTCCCAGAGCGCTTGTATCCCTCCATGAAAAACTCACGCTCATATCCCTGAAATGATTTGATCTCCCTCTCGACATGTTCATTCATGGTCAGGGGAATTTCCTTGTGGTTGCCGTTCGCTGTAGTGAACCTTGAGGAATATATCTCAAGTATCCGCTTGGATATGGTGAATCTCATGTCCTCTTTTTGCTGGATCATCTCAGGATGTTTGTCAGTGTCAACTCTCAGGACCAGATGATAGGCTTCATCGAGGGTCTCGATCGCCCTTTCAGAATTGCCTGCTGTCCAGAGGTCCTGTGCTGCTTCGCAGTAATTAAGCGCGGTATCGAGCATGACCTGTTCTTTTGTCTCGGCATTTCCGTTCTCATCATTGGGGCCTGAAGCTTCAGGCTTATCAGATGTTCCGGAAGAACTATATTCTTCAGCATCCTCAACGATGGGTTCTGCCTCGGGCTCTTCGGCTTCAAGAGCGGAGAAGTTCTGTACCTTCTCAATATCCATACTGGCTACAACGTCTGACATTTTTTCTAAGTTGTATTTAGCGATTGCTTCGTTACGGGTGGTGATCCGGAGATTATCTCTATGTTTGACCGCCTTAGGGCTCGGCGTACTACAGGCATAGCAGAAAGCTGCGACGAAAAATAATACGTATAAATTTCTAAAAATTTTCATTAATGCCTCCTCAATAAAACGTATACATCCTGAAAAATTTCTCTAATATTATCAGAAATTTACTCATACTACAATACAAAAGTACATTATGGTTTATGTTTCTGATTTTGCAAATTTCATGCCTATAAGCCTGCAGATCCATATCTTATTATGATTTTATATCAGCAAGAGACTTCTTTCTGTGATTTGAACGAGTCGTAGCCCCTGTCAAATTACCGGGTTGCAGTTTATTGCTCATGTTCCTTTCCTTTGATGTAATCGTTCAGCATGATTGATTGAGAAGGCGCCCGAACTCGTCATCAAACAGTTAAGATGTCATATGATTGACAACTTCTTATCGGCGGTTGCCAATGTTTACTTAACAATACGTTTTTTATAAAATAGACGGGTTATGCTTCCTTTAAAAGACAAAGTTGCTTTAATTACGGGGAGTTCACGTGGGATCGGTAATGCAATAGCCCGCAGATGCGCTCTTTCCGGGGCTGATATAGTTATTAATTACCGGAAGGGAGGCGGTTCATCCCAGGAGCAGGCAGAGCGCCTGTGCAGGGAGATCGAAGAAACAGGCCGCCGGGCTGTCATGGCCCAGGCTGATATAGCGGTAAAGGATTCAGTAAAAAAACTGTTCGGGGAAATAAATGAAAAATTCGGGCGCCTGGACTTTCTCATACTGAATGCTGCAAAGGCTCCTTTCAAGCCGCTTGAAAAGCTCTTTGAGCGTGAGCTGAGGCAGCTCGTTGAAACCAACTACCTGGGCAATATTTTTTGCATACAGGAAGCGCTGCCGTTATTAGAGAAGACAAATGGCAGGATCGTCTTTATCTCGAGTCTCGGAAGCCGTTTTTATAATCCTGCCTATCCGCTCGGCAGCATGAAAGCAGCTATGGAATCAGTGGTAAGGGACTGTGCTGAAAGTCTGAGAGACAAGAAAATCCTGGTGAACGCGGTATGCGGCGGGATCGTCAAGACAGACTCTTTCAAGGTGCTCAGGCAATTCTGGGAACATATCGATATGCTGCCCGAAGAACTTTTTGTTGAACCTGATGAAATAGCGGATACGGTAGTATTTCTGTGCTCACCCGAAAGCCGGGGGATCACAGGGCAGACCATCGTGGTTGACAAGGGGTTGAGCAATGCGGTCTGCAGGACTGCGGTGAAAAAATAGCTGAAACAGAATTTATAAATTTCAGGAGGAAAGATGAGTCAGAATATTATCACTGAGGAGAAGGTTTTTGAGGAAATGAAAAAGGCTGTAGCCGAAACACTGCGGGTCGATGAGGGCAGGATAAAGCCTGAGACGTCCCTGATTAAGGACCTGGGGGCGGAGTCTCTGGACTTTCTCGATATCAACTACAGACTTGAGCAGGCCTTCGGGATCAAAATGGCGCGCCATTTTGTGCTCGAACATATAGAAGAGATGTTCGGTGAAGGGACTGCCATAGATGAGAACGGTCAACTGACCGACAAGGCCATCCAACTGCTGAAGATCCGTTTTGGCGACAGCGCGCCTGAAATGGCATCAGGCATGGACATGGATGAAGTTCCGACCCTGGTGACAGCGCAGTCAATGGTGCGCGGCGTCATGGACATTCTCGACAGCCTTCCTAATAAATGCCCGAAGTGCGGAAATGCATCATGGAGGGCCGATAACGGCGTCCGGGTCACATGCAGTTCATGCGGAGAGGCTGCTGCATTTTCAAACGGTGACGATCTTATAAAAGAGTGGCTTAAAAAAGTCCAGTCTGAGAAGAGCCTTTTCTGATATGCCTACCCAGCCTGGCAAGCGCAGGGTTGTGATCACCGGATGCGGGATGATCACACCGTCCGGGAAAAATACAGAGGAAACTTTCAGGAACTGCGCCAACGGTGTTTCCGGCATCGACTATATCAAATCATTCGACACGACCGGATTCCCCTGCAGGATTGGCGGTGAAGTGGACAGCGCCTGGATAGAGGATTTCGAGAACCGGACCGATCAGTCATTAAGGAAATTCTCCTCGCGCGCGCTCAGGCTGATGAGAATAGCGGCTGACGAAGCAGCGCGTCAGGCAGGGCTCTACAAAATTGAAGACCGCGCCCGCATCGGAGTTTCGCTCGGTTCTCATGGGGATAATCCTTCCGTGCATGACATGCTGTTCCTCAACCGGTTCTCTGACGGCGAGGGGCACTGGGACATGAAGGGTCTTATCCGGACAGGAGGATATCCCTACCTGAATTTCTTCAAACGCAAACCTGATGCTGCAACATCAATACTGTCAAATCTCTTTAACTGCCGCGGGCCTGCCCTCTCTATAGTCTCGGCGTGTGCTGCAGGATCTCAGGCTATCGGGGAGGCTGCACGGCTGATTCAGGACGGAAAGTGCGATGTCATGATCGCGGGAGGTTGTGAGGCTACTTTGGATTTTGCCGGGATGACAGGGTTTATACTCCTGAAAGCGCTCTGTGAAAAGTATGCCGCTCCGCAGACGGCATCCAGGCCGTTTGACCGCAAGAGGAACGGATTCGTCATGTCAGAAGGCGCGGCAGCGGTAATCCTTGAAGACTTTGAACATGCCCGTTCGAGAGGCGCTGAAATCCTGGGAGAGCTGAAAGGCTACGGCTCATCAGCAGATGCCTTCAGAATTACAGACACCCATCCGAAAGGGCTTGGAGCTATCATAGCCATGAGGGCCGCAATGGAAGATGCCTGCATCGGCCCTGAGGAAGTTGGTTACATTAATGCTCACGGTACATCTACAACACAAAATGATCTGACCGAGACGCGCGCTATCAAGGAAGTGTTCGGAGAGAAGGCTAAAGATATCCCCGTTAGTTCAAACAAGTCCATGCTCGGCCATACCATCGCGGCGGCAGGGGCGATTGAATGCATTCTTGGACTGATGGGCATCAGACGTTCAATTATACTCCCCACAATCAACTACGAATTCAGAGACCCCAAGTGCGACCTCGATTATGTCCCTAACGAGGCGCGGCAGAAAGAACATCGCATTGCCATTTCAAATTCCTTCGGCTTCGGCGGACAGAATGCATGCCTCTGCATCGGGGCTTTTGAGGAATAACCCCACTGGCGTGCAACAGGCAGAGATGCCTTTAAATGTATTTTCTGGGTTGACGCCAGAGAATGTCTTGCTATACTTTGAATAACGAAGTTCAGATAAAATGATATACGTCGAGCTGCAAAAGTACAGAAACAGTCTATACCACATCCCCAAAAGATCCCTTCAATATCTTTTTGCTCTTCTGATGATCTCCTGGTGCGGAATATGCTTTGCAGGTGCGACAGGCGCTTCAAGGGATGAGGAAAAAGAAGCTGAGGTGCAACTGAGTCTTGGCGATGCCTATATGACATCAGGCAAATATAAGGAAGCCAAGGAGGCGTTTAAACAGGCGATAAGGCTCAGGCCTGATCATGCAGTATCGCATTTTAAACTCGGCATGGTCTACGGGATATTAAATAGCGAGATGGATGAGATCGAAGCTTACAAACAGGCGATAAGATTAAAGCCTGATTATGCTGAAGCGTACTACAATCTCGGTAAGGCCTACGGGAAACTGGGAAATGATACAGCAGAGATCGATGCGTACATTAACGCGATCAGCGTCAAGCCTGATTATGCCGATGCGTTCATGGACCTCGGCTCTGTTTATATGAGATCACGAAGATATAAGGATGCCCGAAAGGCATATGAACAGGCTGTCATATTAAAACCCGGCAATGCTGAAGCGTATTTTTACCTTGGCATTGTTTACATCAGATTGCATGATAAGGGAGCGGCATTTGACCAGTACAGGATATTGAAGGGCCTTGATCAGCGCAAGGCGGAAGAGCTGTTCAATCAGATATATCCGTGAGTTGCCGGGGGCGTACCTTTTACGCCCCCGGCAGCCGGATATTCTATTCAAGAACGATATAGGATTTGATCTTGTCGAGAGTATCTTTTCCTATCCCCTCGACCTTTTCAATATCTTCGATGCTCCTGTACTTTCCGTTCTTTTCCCTGTAGGCAACTATCGCCTCAGCCTTCTTCTTCCCGATGCCGGGGAGGGCAGTTAATTCCTTTGCCGTTGCCTGATTGATATGAACTGGTGAAATATCAGCAGCAAATGATATGCTGTTTACCATGATGCTGATGGCAAGAGCTATTAATATAACTCTCAGGATGTTCCCGGGTACTTTTCTTTTCATGTGTCCTCCTCATTTGTTAAGTGGTTAAAGTTATTCCCTGCTTCATTGCCCTCTTTTACATCTTCCCACCTCCTTTCTTTCCTTGCTCAACCTTCTGGATTAACCCAAATGATGCAATTCACCGCAGAGGCCACAGAGAAATATACAGCGATGAGCGCTCAGCTATCAGCGGGCAGTTCATAAATACTATTCTCCATATCTTTCTGATAGCTGAAAGCTGATTGCTGACTGCTTTTATTTTATGTCGATCAGAGAAATCCAGAGCCAGACTTGCCTTTGTGAAATTTACAGCCTTGTCCCCTAAACGAGACTATTATATATAAAAACTACTTTACAGTCCATCATGCGATAAGTCGCCTCGTAGTGACACAGAAAATGGATTTTTCAGTAATATGATAATGCCCGGATCCAGCGATAAGGTGCGCAACTTATTGAAAAGCTGTCACCCTGAGCCTGTCGAAGGGTGAGTCGTTTGTCATGGTTCGACAGGCTCACCATGACAATAGGCTATTCTTGTTGCTGGATACAGGTAATAGGCGGCTTAAGTTTCATTCAAATAATTATAGAGTGCAAAGTCAGACTCGAACACTGAAATGTCTATATGTAATGAAAGGGTATAATCCTTTTTGGTTTGCGCGTTATATGCGGCAATGTTCTTTTGCAAGCGTTCGCTCATTATTCCTGTGTTTTTGCCATCATAGGGAGTTATCGCCGGATATACAGTAAATTTGTTTGAGTTGAGCCGTGCAATAATGTCCGATCTTCGATATGTTTTTCTCAGGATGTCAGCGAAATGAAATAACGCCACATCTCCTTCTTTGCGGCCGAACACTTTACTTATCTCAGGATAATTATCAATACTAATCTTGATAAGATGCGGTTTCATCCCCTGCCGTTTTGCCAATTCTATCTGATGCCTGGCTAAAGTAAAAAATCCATGCTGACTGTGAAGGCCTGTCACTTCGTCTGTGAGTGACAGAGACATAATCTTGTCTTCCATACGCTCAAGTTCAGCCAGGTAATCCTCTGATGGTTTGAAAAACTTATAGTAAATTATCGGGCCTGCTATGAGAACGATCAGGGATGTGCCGAAGAAAACTTCTTCAATATTTGATAGAGGACGCACCAACGAGAGCAGGAAAACAATAACAGTCTCTGCAAGCAGAAAGCAGCCTGTTATAAGCAAAAGGAAACGGAGGTTAGTCATAAGTGTTTTCCCTCAATAAATATATATGTAATTATACTTCATTTATTTGAACGCCGCATCTTATCGCTTGGGCCGGGGCTGCTGCGGTTAAGCCTGTAGCTGTCTTCACTTTTGTAAACCGGAAAAGTTAATATAATCCTTAGTTTTTCACCTCTCTTATATCACAGGTAAAAACAGGACACGTTTTATGAAATACATCGTACTCATAGGCGACGGGATGACCGGATGGCCGATAAAGGAGCTCGGCAACAAGACCTGCCTTCAAAAAGCCAGCACGCCCAATATGGACAAAATTGCCGGTGAAGGGATCATCGGGACTGCGCGCACGATCCCTCACGGTTTTCATCCTGGTTCGGATGTCGCGAACCTGAGCATCCTTGGTTACAATCCTTCGCAATATTATACCGGCAGGGCCCCGCTTGAAGCTGCCAGCATCGGCGTGAAGCTTGATGAGGACGATGTTGCCTTCAGATGCAATCTCGTTACGCTCAATTTCAATGGAAGCAATACTCTTATGGATGACTACAGCAGCGGGCATATAACCACTGCTGAGGCTGGTGAGATCATGAAGACAGTCAGTGAGAAGCTTGGAAGTGATGAGATAAAGTTCTATCCCGGAGTAAGCTACAGGCACCTTATGGTATGGAAGAACGGGGGCGCGGATATCCAGTGTTTCCCGCCTCATGACATTCTTGGAAAAGATATCAACGGTCGTTTGCCTTCCGGAGAAGGGGAAGTGCTTTTGAGGGATTTGATGGAGCGTTCTGTTAAAATCCTTGAGAACCATCCTGTGAACCAGAAGAGAGTGAATGAAGGCAAAAAGCCTGCAAACAGCATCTGGCTGTGGGGGCAGGGAAGGAAGCCGCAAGTGCCGACTTACAGGGAAAAGTATGGGTTGACGGGCGCACTTATCTCGGCAGTTGACCTGACAAAAGGACTTGGCATTTATGCTGGTTTTGAGATCCTCCAGGTGCCTGGAGTAACGGGCTGGCTTGACACCAATTATAAGGGAAAGGCTGAATATGCGCTGAATGCTCTTCAGGACGTGGACTTTGTCTACGTGCATGTTGAGTCCCCTGATGAAGCAGGGCATTCGGGAAATTATGAAAACAAGGTAAAGGCGATAGAGGATTTCGATGCTCTGGTCGTCGGGCCTGTAATGCAAGGGCTTGAGGAGCGTTTCAAAGACTACCGTGTTCTCCTCATGCCGGACCATGCTACGCCTGTTGAAATAAGGACCCACTCGTCCGAGCCAGTACCGTTTGCAGTAGTAGACAGCAGGAACAAAAGGAAAAATGCAGGCGCAGCATTCAACGAGTCCGTTGCCGGCCGGAAAGACATTCTTGTTTTTGAAGAAGGTTACAGACTGATGGATTATTTTATCAAGGAGGTTTAAGGTTCAAATGGTGATCGTTCAGAAATATGGAGGCACTTCTGTTGCGAATGTTGAGAGGATAAGAGCAGTTGCAGAACGCGTCTCAAAGACAGCGAAACAGGGGAACAAGGTTGTTGTTGTTGTGTCGGCAATGTCGGGTGAGACAGACAAGCTCATAGGCCTTGCCAATCAGATATCGCCGAATCCCGGGGAAAGGGAAATGGACCTGCTGCTTTCTTCAGGGGAGCGCGTTACGAGTGCGCTTACTGCGATGGCGGTTGAATCGCTGGGACACAAGGCCTTGGCGTTCACCGGCAGGCAGATGGGAATAATAACAGACGCTGTCCACACAAAGGCGCGCATTGAGAAGATAACAGGGGAAAGGGCACGGAAGGCGCTGGATGAGGGCTACGTGATCGTTGTCGCCGGATTTCAGGGGATCACCGAGAAAGATGATGTCACGACACTGGGAAGGGGCGGGTCGGACCTTTCAGCAGTCGCCATCGCATCCGCGCTTGATGCTGACCTGTGTGAGATATATACAGATGTTGACGGGGTGTACACGACAGACCCTAATATTGTGCCGGAAGCAAAGAAGCTTGAGAAAATATCCTATGAGGAAATGCTTGAGCTTGCGAGCCTCGGCGCAAAAGTGCTTCAGACGAGGTCTGTTGAATTTGCCATGAAATATAACGTGCCTGTGGTTGTGAGATCAAGTTTTAACGATAACCCGGGGACGCTTGTCACAAAGGAGGATAAGGAAATGGAAAAGGTAGTAGTATCCGGTGTTGCATATGATAAGAACCAGGCCAAGATCACGGTCATGGGAGTACCGGACACACCGGGCATAGCGGCAAGGCTTTTCAGGGGCATCGCAGACTCCAGTATAATCGTTGACATGATAGTCCAGAATATCAGCAGTGACGGCAACGCAACGGACATATCATTCACTGTCCCGAAGACAGACAGCAAAAAAACGCTCAAATTGACTGAAGGCATTGCCGGGGAGCTCAAGGCAAAAGGGGTCAACCTGAGAGAAGACACTGCAAAGATATCTGTTGTGGGTGTTGGGATGAGGACGCATTCAGGGGTCGCCTCTCAGATGTTCGATACTCTCGCGAAACACGGGATCAATATCATGATGATCAGCACGTCCGAGATCAAGGTCTCCTGCGTCATCGAGTCGAAATATACCGAGCTTGCCGTGCGGGTGCTGCATGAGGCGTTCGGCCTGAGCAGTTAAGTGAAAGTAGAAAGTAGAGAGTAGGGAGTGAGAGTAGAAGGTAGAGAGAGGAGGGCAGGATCTGTTTTATCTCTCTGCTTTCTCCTCTCTACTTCTTTTCTTGTGGTAAAATAGCGCCATGCGCAAGATAGAACTATACGATACGACATTAAGGGATGGGGCCCAGTCAGAGGATGTCTCATTTTCCGTGGAAGATAAACTGCGGATCATGTGGAAGCTCGATGAGCTTGGCATTCACTATATTGAAGGCGGCTGGCCCGGATCCAATCCGAGGGATGCCGAATTTTTCAGCAAGGCAAAAAAGTTCAAGTTCAAAAATTCAAAGCTTGCTGCTTTCGGCTCTACTCACCATGCATCCCACAAGGTCGGTGATGACCCGAACATAAAGACCCTTTTGGCAGCGAAAACACCAGTAGTAACGATAGTCGGGAAGACATGGGATTTCCATGTGAAGGAGGCGCTCAGGGTCTCACTCCAGACCAATCTCGACCTGATCTACAATTCAATAGCATATCTCAAGAAGAGGGTGCATCAGGTCTTCTTTGATGCGGAACATTTCTTTGACGGGTTCAAGGCTAATCCCGAATACGCGTTCAAGGCCCTGGAGGCCGCTGTATCTGGCGGGGCAGACTGTCTCGTGCTCTGCGATTCAAACGGCGGGAGCCTGCCGCCTGACATAAGCAGGATCGTGAAAGAGGCCGCCGGGAAGTTTAAAACACCTCTCGGCATCCACGCTCATAATGACTCGGACTGCGCAGTCGGAAACTCGATCGTGGCTATTGAGAACGGGGTGACCCAGGTGCAGGGGACGATCAACGGACTCGGAGAAAGATGCGGCAATGCGAACCTTATTTCCCTGATCCCTAACCTTAAAATAAAGCTTAAATATGATTGCATAAGCGACAGCAGGTTGAAGAAGCTCAAGGAGGCCTCGCGTTTTGTCACGGAGATCGCCAACATGAGACACTTCAAGAGACAGCCCTATGTCGGGGACAGCGCATTTGCTCACAAGGGCGGGATACACGTAAGCGCGATACTGCGGCATCCAGAGACATACGAGCACATCAGGCCTGACCGCGTGGGAAATTATCAGCGCGTGCTTGTCTCGGACCTCGGCGGCAAGAGCAATATCATCAGGAAGATAGAGGACTTCAAGTTAAAGGTTGAGCCGGATTCCCCGAAGGTAGCACAGATCGTAAAGGAGCTGAAAGAACTTGAGAACCAGGGCTTTCAGTTTGAGGGAGCTGAGGCATCACTTGAACTATTGATAAAAAAGACCTTTGGCCTTCACCGGAAGTTCTTTGACCTTGTAGGGTTCAGGCTTATCGTTGAAAAAAGGCAGGAAGGCGAAGACCCTATCAGTGAAGCCACGATCATGGTGAGGGTAGGGAAGAAATTGGAGCATACTGCAGCTACAGGCCACGGCCCGGTGAACGCGCTTGATAACGCGCTCAGAAAGGCGCTTGAGAAATTCTACCCGCAGCTTAAACATGTAAAGCTTTTTGATTATAAAGTAAGGGTGCTGACAGCAGGCGTCGGCACCTCCGCAAAAGTAAGAGTCCTCATTGAATCCGGTGATGAGGTGCATAAATGGGGAACCGTTGGCGTCTCTGAAAACATCATCGAGGCTTCGTATCAGGCGCTCGTGGACAGTATTGAGTATAAGCTGCTGAGAGGATAAAAAAGCTGTCAGCCTTCAGCGGTCAGCCGTCAGATAATCTCTTTAAAGCTGATCGCTGAAGGCTGATAGCTGAAGGCATTATCTACATGATCGAAGAAACCGGCATAGTCACAAAAATTGACGGCATGATGGCAAAAGTTACTGTGCAGAAGAAAGGCACATGCGAAGGGTGTGCTGCGCAGGGAGTGTGTGAAACAAAAGAGGGTGGGACGGAGATAGAAGCGTTAAATCCTGTCAATGCGAAAGTCGGCCAGACGGTGAAGGTATCGATGAAGCCCTCTGTATATCTGAAAGGTACTATGCTGGTGTACGGGGTCCCGCTTGTCGCATTGATCGGCGGTGCGATCATTGGCAAGAATATTGGAGAGGCGTATTTCCAGGGGACAAGTTCGGATGTCATTGCTGCCATAGGGGGTTTTGGAATGCTCATAATCTCTTTCTTTGGCGTAAAGATATGGACAAACAAGGCAGAAGAAAAGATCGAATACAAGCCGGTCATTGAGGAGATTGTAACTGAAAAAATAGAGAGAAGAGAGTAGAGGGAAGAGAGAGAAAAAGTCTCTCTGCTTCCTACTTTCTACTCTCTGCTTTCATAAAACAGGAGGACACCGTATGAACTTCGAAGTTGACAAGATCAGGAACGTTGCAGTAATCGCGCACGGCGGGGCTGGCAAGACATCACTGGTAGAGGCAGTCCTGTTTGACTCTAAGATGACTGACAGGATAGGTACTATTCAGGACGGGACCACAGTGACTGATTATGAGACAGAGGAGATCAACCGGAAGATATCGATATCCTCAGCCTCGGCTTTCTGCACCTGGAACGGATACAGGTTCAACCTCATAGACACTCCCGGGTACATCAATTTTATCGAAGACACTAAGTGCTGTCTCAGCGCGGTTGACGGGGCGATCGTTATCGTGAGCGCCTTGTCAGGGGTAAAGGCTGAGACGGAGAAGATATGGCAGTTCGCGTGCAGGTATGAAATTCCCCGTCTTGTGTTCGTCAACAAGATGGACAGGGAGAATGCCAACTTCAAACTGGCGCTGGATGACCTCGAAAAATCTTACGGCTCCTCTGCTATCCCTCTGAACATCCCGATCGGGTCTGAGGCGAACTTAGAGGGCGTCATTGATCTGGTGAAGCTGAAAGCGGTCACATTCCAGAACGGCAATATGTCTGAAGGCGCTGTCCCTGATGCATATAAAACAGATGTAGAGGAGTACCGCAAAAAACTGATCGAGAAGATAGCGGAGTCGGATGATGCATTGCTCGAAAAATATCTTGAAGGCGCGGAACTCACGGCTGAAGAGATATTGAAAGGGATAAGAGAAGGCTCTATTACGCGGCGGTTCATTCCAGTTGTCTGCGGTTCTGCGACAAAGAATATCGGGATACAGCAATTGCTTGATGCTGCGATACTCTGTCTTCCGTCGCCGGATGAAAAAGCGAACATAACGCCAATTATCGGAAAGGATTTGAAAACAGGGCAGGAGACAAAGAGGAAACCAGTTGCCACTGACCCGCTTTCTGCGAGAGTGTTCAAGACCATTGCGGACCCTTTTGCCGGGAAGCTCACTTTATTCAGGGTGTATTCGGGGATATTAAAGGCCGATTCGACGGTATACAATTCGACACGCGACGTCAAGGAGAAAATGGGCCACATTTTCTACCTTCTTGGCAAAAAGCAGGTCCCTGTGCATCAGGCGGGGCCAGGAGAGATCGCTGCGGTGGCGAAGCTGAAAGACACACAGACCGGGGATACCATCACGGACACAGGGCACCACATGGTCTTTGAGCCGGTGCAGTTTTCCGATCCCATGATCTCATACGCGATCGAGCCGAAATCTCGGGGCGATGAGGAAAAGGTCAGCACAGCGCTCCACAGGCTTCTTGAAGAAGACCCTACACTGAAGTTCCACAGGGACGCGGATACCAAAGAAATGATCCTTGCGGGAATGGGGCAGGTGCACCTTGAGGTCACGCTCGAAAAACTGAAAAGGAAGTTCGGTGTTGAAGTAATAATGAAGACCCCAAAGATTCCGTACCGTGAGACGATCAGGGCTGCCTCAAGCGCCCAGGGCAGGTACAAGAAACAGTCCGGCGGCAGAGGGCAGTACGGCGACTGCTGGATAAAAATAGAACCGCTGCCGCGCGGCGCCGGTTTTGAATTCGTTGACAACATAGTCGGCGGGGTCATCCCGAGGCAGTACATCCCGGCTGTTGAAAAAGGCATCGTGGATGCAATGAAAGACGGGCTTATCGCCGGGTATCCGGTCGTTGATATAAAAGTGACTCTGTATGACGGTTCCTATCATACTGTTGACTCATCGGAAATGGCGTTCAAGATAGCAGGCTCCATGGGATTGAAAAATGCCTCACAGCACGCAAAGGTCGTCCTCCTCGAACCGATTGTGAGGGTCGAAGTCATAACGCCTGACGAATACCTGGGCGCTGTCATTGGCGACCTTAACTCCAAGCGCGGCAAGGTGCAGGGAGTGGAGCCGCAGGCTGGCGGGAACCAGAAGATCTCGGCTCAGGTGCCGATGTCAGAGATATTGACCTACGCGAACCAGCTTAACTCACTGACCAGCGGAAGGGGCATCTATACCATGGAGGCTTCTCATTATGAAGAAGTGCCGTCCCATCTGGCACAGAAGATAGTGGCGTCAAAGGAAGAGCAGAAGCAGGCGGAATAGCAACGTATAATACAGTTTTCATGAACGCGGGCTCGGGTTCCATCCTTGGCCCGCTTTTTATATGTTCAAAATATCATTGCAACCAGTTTTTTGATTATGTATCATATCCTATGTTTGCAAACCGTAAGGGTTTGTGATATATGAATTACAAGAACGGAGAACGTTTATGGGATCACAATTTTTCTGGGGTATCATTGCAGGTGCAGTTATCGTACTCATTGCGTTTTTAATCCCTGCCATTTTGCAGATCACCCGGACGGCAAAAGCTGCCGAGGACTTTATCAGGTCAGCGGAAGGATCATTGAACCCGCTCATTCTGAAACTGAATGAAACAGTCGAGAGGACCAACAGGGTCGCAGCCGGAGTCGAGGAATCGGTCGGCCATGTGCAGCATCTGACAAAGGCGATAGGCGAGACAGGGGCACTCGTTGAAGATGTGAACAGGCTTTTCAGGCATGCAGGTGTTTTTCTGTCAGCCACATCATCGGGACTTGGGGCGGGTATCCGCGCGGCCTTCGGTGTGCTGACAAAGGGAGCGGTTGAGAAGATCACCTCATCTAAATAAATGTAGAGAGTAGAAAGTAGAGAGGAGAGGGGCGGACGGGTCATTGAGCTCTCTACTTTCTACTTACTTACACATAACCTTAACAAGGAGGAGAAGATGGACGACGACAGAGGATTTTCAGCAGGAAGTGTGATGCTTGCGTTTGTACTGGGAGGTATAGTCGGAGCCGGGATAGCGTTACTGACAGCGCCGCAGTCCGGAAGGGAAACACGGGAGAAGATCAAGGATTTCGCAGACGAAACAAAGAAAAAGGCCACTGAGTATGCTGGCCAGGTGAAAGATAAGTTCAGCCACGCTGTAGAGGACGGGAAGCATTTTGTGGAAGAGAAAAAATCGCTTATTACATCGGCGATCGATGCGGGGAAAGAGGCCTACGTGAAAGAGAAGGAGAAGCTGTCGAAGGGTTAAAATTTTCAACAAATAAACGAAAGCATTGTAGGGGTTTGATTAATCAAACCCCTACTTGTATTGAAAGACGGAGGGCCGGATGCTTGTTGAATTCAGCATAATACCTTTAGGCAAGGGTTCCAGTATTGGGGATGACATCGCGAAGGTCATGAAGGTGGTTGAAGCGAGTAAACTGCCTTACAAGATCAACCCGATGGGCACCGTGGTTGAAGGTACATGGGACCAGGTCATAAAACTGATAAAAAAATGTCACGGCACAGTTCTCAGGAACAGTGAACGGGTGGTGACGACAATATCAATTGATGACAGAAAAGGGAAACCGAACAGGCTCGAGGGAAAGGTCAAATCAGTCGAATTGAGACTGGGCAAGCCTTTGAGGAAATAAAGGGAGCGCCTTTTGTACTCAAGAGTCACCCCTTTAAAGGGCATTTGTCAGACATAACCTTACAGTTGCATAAAAATCGCTAAAACATTAAGCGCAACCATGTGCAAAATGGCCTCCTGATTGGTTAAAATTGACATCGCAATAAGCAAAATCAA
>QZKC01000075.1 GCA_003599425.1 Nitrospiraceae bacterium
TCCTGTATCTTTCACAGAGAAAATTATTTTGCTGATAACGTCTTATTTTTAAGATGTGTCGTATAGAAATTCCTCCGCAGACTCCCCTTTGTGCCTCTGGGCCTTTGTCACTGTGTGCCTTCCATTGGAACGGAGTTCGTAATGAATAATGTGCGTTAGAATAAATTTACGGGACTTTCTGCAAATTGACTTGACACCCCAAATGCCTTATTATTCTTACCATTATGGCTCCTTCCGTAAAAACTGTGGATTTTCTGGTGATCGGAGGCGGGGTCGCCGGACTGAGAGCTGCCATTGAACTTGCTCCGAAAGGCAGCGTCCTAGTTCTCACAAAAGACAAACAGACTGAAAGCAGCACGGAATATGCGCAGGGCGGAATTGCTGTTGCCCTGAGTGATGAAGACGAGGTCTCTATCCATTATGAAGATACCATAAAGGCGGGAGACGGGCTTTGCAGGGAAGATGCCGTAAGGATACTGGTTGAAGAAGGGCCGGGGCTTATACTTGAACTTATATCATGGGGGGCTGAATTTGATAAAGAGGGGAGCAAACTTTCTTTTACAAGAGAGGCAGCCCACTCGAGAAAACGTATCCTTCATTCCCGTGGTGACGCAACGGGAAAGGAAATCGAACGTGCCCTGATTCACAAGGCACGGACTCTCCCTTCCATTTCAAGATACGATTTTGCGTTTACCCTCGATCTGATCATGTATGGCGAGCGGTGCATAGGCGCCAGCGTGCTGAGGGGCAGCTCTGTCATTCATATCTTTGCAAAGGCAGTGATACTGGCTACGGGTGGAGCAGGACAGGTCTATTCGAGGACTACAAACCCGATGATCGCGACCGGCGACGGGATCGCCATTGCCTATCGGGCTGGGGCCATGATAATTGATATGGAGTTTGTACAGTTTCATCCTACTACCCTTTATTCCCCGACAGCTCCACCTTTCCTCCTTAGTGAGGCCATGAGAGGAGAAGGGGCGGTATTAAAGAATATAAACGGAGAAAGATTCATGCCCGGGTATCATGAAATGGCAGAACTCGCGCCGCGTGATGCCGTTACGAGGGCAATAGTCTCGGAGATGGTAAAAACTAATGCAAAACATGTTTATCTGGATCTTACCCATCTTGACAAGGATTTTGTAACGCGACGGTTTCCTCTCATTTATTCCACATGCCTTCAATACAATATCGATATTACCGAGGAAGGGGTACCGGTCTCACCTGCTGCCCACTATATCATGGGTGGTGTGTATACGAATATTGAAGGAGAGACCAGCATTAAAGGGCTTTTTGCGGCTGGTGAAGTCGCCTGCACGGGTGTACATGGCGCGAACCGGCTTGCCTCTAACAGTCTCCTTGAAGGACTTGTATACGGTGCGCGCACAGGAAAGAGGGCGGCCATATATATAGATGAAGAAAACGTCGGGATCACGGTAGCCGCTCCTGTTCAAAGAGAAGCCGCTAAAAGCACCCTCCATCTCTCAAACTTTGATATCGAAAAGCTGAGAAGCACAGTAAGGCAATTAATGTGGAACAAAGCAGGGATCATAAGATGTGAAGAGTCCCTTTCGATTATTAAAAAATGGCTTGACAGAAAGCAGCCTGTCATGGATATCCCCTTTCAGAGCAGAAGGGGATGTGAGCTGAAAAATCTGCTCACCGTTGCACGGTTGATCACGGATTCGGCCCTTTTCCGCAAGGGTAGCGTCGGCGCCCATTTCCGGTCTGATCTTAAGGACCGGGGAGAAAACTGGCAGAAGCATACATCATATCAGAGTGGAAAGCCCATGGCATGGTTTGATTTTACCTGAACCATGCCTGCCCTGAATTCATGAATTATATGAACGCAGTTTATTTATTTTCTTTTACGGGAGGGGAATAAAACGCTTCTGCCTTGTACGCCTTGTCAAAATATTCCCGTGCAAGCTCCATCTTATTCATTTTATAGTATGCATATCCGATGAAATAAAAAGTCTTTGGATCAGGATTCTTTTCAGCTTCCCCTTCCATGATCGTGATCGCGTCCTGCATCTTTCCCTGAAAATAGAGGGCGTAAGCTTTTTCCATCGGGGTCTTCTGCGCCAAGCATGGGGAGATCGTAAAAAACATTATGAGAAAAATCATTGCTGCAACTTTCATAAGTTCCTCCTTTTATTCTGCATAATACAATATCATGAAATATGTTCAAAATCAGAATCAAGATCACAAAATGGCGGGGGCGTCGAATGTGCATCCAGGCTAATCAACTTCTTCCTCAGGCACCCCGGTATCGCCGAATTCAGCCTTTTTCTTCTTTACATGATCTCTTAACGACTTTATCGAGTATCCTCTCGGGACCGTTCCCTCTTTGAAAAATTCTATCATCTTTTCCGTATCACTGGTAGCAAGGAGCCCGGTCAGGGGATCAATAACGGCTGTGACTATTCCCTGTGGAACAGGGAATGAGCGCCTTTCTGTATCAGCGCTTTCAAGAGGGGAAATTTCCTGGAGCGCCTGCTGCATGAATTCAATCCACACAGGCAGCGCTGCCCTGGCGCCGGTCTCTTTTGTTCCAAGGGGACGCATATTATCAAAGCCTACCCAAACCCCTGCGGCCAGTTCCGGGCTATACCCGACAAACCAGGCATCCCTGTAATCATTTGTTGTGCCTGTCTTCCCGGCAACAGGCCTTTGGAGTACTTTTGCTCTTTTGCCGGTCCCGTACTTCACTACATCTTCAAGCATGGATGTTGAGAGGAATGCTGTCTGAGGGTTTATTGCAGCCACTCCCTGAGGTTCATTGTTTTCGATGACATTACCCTCGGTGTCAATGGTATATTTAATCGAAACGGGACGCATCCTTACTCCTTCATGTGCAAAGACAGAGAAAGCCGAGGTAAGTTCAAGGGGTGTAACGCTTAAACTTCCCAGGGCCAGGGACAGGTTGTATGGCAACGGGCCCTGGATGCCGATATCATCTGCGAATTTGATGGCTTTCTTTACGCCTATCTGTTCAAGGAGTTTGATGGTAACGATATTTCTGGAATATGCGAGCGCCTCCCTCAGCCGTGTCGGGCCATGAAATTTTCTGTCATAGTTTTCCGGTTTCCATTCTCCAAACTGTTCAGTCGAGTAGCTTATAGGTTCATCCACTATTGTACTTGCGGGCGTATAGCCGCTATCAATTGCAGCGGCATAGATCACGGGCTTGAACGCTGACCCGGCCTGTCTTTTTGCATAGATGGCCCTGTTAAATTCACTCTTGCTAAAATCATATCCTCCGACCATTGCCCTGATATATCCTGTTGCCGGCTCGATGGCAACGAGCGCGCCCTGAACAATGGGATCCTGCTCAAGAGTAAACATGGGTTCGCTGCCGCCGGCGCTTTTGACTTTAACCTTTATTAGATCACCTGATTTAAGGACATCTGAAAGCCTGAAATTCCTGAATTCCCTGACGAGCCTGCCGTTTGGATCAATAAGCCTTCTTGCCCAGGTGGTGTCCTCAAGTAGTATTTTCCCGGTAAACCCTCTCGCCTTTACTGTAGCAGATGTATCTGATGAAGCAATTACAACAGCGGTCATCATGTCACCTGCTTTCATGACCACTTTACCGGATAGCGCTTTATCCGCTGTTTCTTCGCCCAGTTTAGGGTCCTTGTGTCCTATGGGGCCTCTATACCCCTGTCGCTTGTCCAGTTCCATGAGGCCGTTTTGCAGTGAGGCGACAGCAGAAGACTGCATGTGCCTGTTCAAAGTCGTATACACCTTGAGCCCGCCCCTGTAGACCATCTCAATCCCGTACTTGTCTTCAAGATATTTCCTGACATATTCAAGGAAGTAATTTTGTGTGTATATTTCCGATCTCATACTTGAAAGATGAAGAGGCTGCTGGAATATTTTTTCGGCTTCTTCCCTGGTGATGTAGCCTTCCTCCTGCATCCTTTTAAGAACAACATTCTGCCGTTCCTTTGCCTTGTCAAGATCATTATACGGAGAATACCGGTTGGGTGATTTTACAAGACCTCCAAGGAGCGCTGCCTCACCAAGGGAAACATCAGAGATGGACTTTCCGAAATATGTGCGGGCCGCCATCTCAATCCCATAAGCGCCATGTCCAAAATAGATTTTATTGAGGTAGAGCTCGAGGATCTCCTCTTTTGTCAGGTTTTTCTCCAGCCTGAATGCGAGAATGGCTTCTTTCAGTTTTCTGGTAACAGTTTTTTCCGGGGACAGGAAAATGACCTTTGCGAGCTGCTGTGTGATGGTGCTTGCTCCTTCCTTTATTCTTCGCGCAAGCGCGTCTTTTATTATGGCCCTTGCGATAGCGATGAAGTCCACTCCCTTGTGCTGCCAGAACCTTGAATCTTCCACTGCGACCACGGCCCTTAGCATGTTCTCCGGGATCCTGCTGATAGGTACATGGATGCCCTTTTCAACTTTGAACTCACCGATAAGCGTGTCGTCATCTGCGTACACCTTTGTCCCGTGCGCCGGCGTATATCCCTTGATCTCCTCTATCTGGGGCACCCCCTTAATAAGGGCCAGATATCCGCCTGTGAGCGCGCCGGTCAGGACGACAAGAAACAGGAGCAGAAATTTTATGGCAAATCCTTTCATACAAGACTGATTATAGTTGCCCTTTAATCTGGCTGTCAATTTGGCTGGAAAGCTGCCGTATCTGTCTGATCCTTTCCAGCACAGGAGGATGTGAGTAATGAAAGAGGGCATAAAATGGATGGGGATGAAGATTGGAAAGGTTGTCCTTTGATAATTTTACAAGTGAAGTGATCATGCTTTGGTTATCGCCAGTCAGCTCATGAGAATATGCATCGGCCTCGGTTTCGTGGCGTCTGGAAAAATAATTGAACAGGGGGGTGAAGGGGAACGACGCTATCGAACCGATAAAGCCGAGGATAATAAGCTTTGGAAAAAGAGACGGCTGCTGAATATGGAAAACATCCAGGAGAAAGTCGGTCTTCACCATGTGGTACGCAATATATGTGGCTATCAGTGCAATCATTTCTGTAATAATGAGATGCTTCAGAAGATGCTTCTTCTTCCAGTGGCCTGCCTCATGGGCAAGGACTGACAGGATTTCTTCCCTGTTCATCTTTTCGATAAGCGTGTCATAGAGGACAATCCTTTTTACCCTTCCGATGCCCGTGAAATACGCGTTGGTGTGCTTTGTCCTTTTGGATGCGTCCACCTTGAATACCCTGCTCACCATGATCCCCGCTTTTTTCATGAGGGAACGGATGCCGCTTTCAATCTCCTCACTCTCAATTGGGGTAAACTTGTGAAAGAGCGGTTCTATCACATAAGGTGCAATGTACATCATAAAGATGCTGAAGGCGAGAAAAAAACCCCACACCCACAGCCACCACATATCCGGGCTTTTCTGAATAATGAAAAGCCCTGCACTGATGACGAGACCCAAAAGTATGGTCGAGATCAGGAGGGACTTGATCGTATCCGTCAGCCATAATTTAAATGTCATAGTGTTAAAACCATATTTATTCTCGATCTTAAAAGCGCTGTACAGGCTGAAAGGGATCGATATGATCGTCTCAGCGTATGTAAGAAGCAGAAAGAAAACGAGCCCTGAAAATATGAAAGGCATTTTCAGGGAAACAATCCATGAGTTATAGTGATTGAGCAGCACAAGGATAAAGAGAAGAAATACGATGTTATTAAAAATGGAATGGACAAAGCCGTACTTCATATGCTCGATGTTATAACTCACCGTCCGGTTTAGCAAAGACTGCTCGATTTGCCCCTCAAACTCCGGAGGGATGACAGTGCCGTATTTCTTAAGATGGGTAAGGTTCAGATAGTCGAGCCAGTAGTCGAACACAACGACGAGTATGTAGGCGGTAAGGATGATGGTGAGATTGAGATTCATGAAAATTAAAGTATATTTTCCTGTTTTGCCGTTTTCGAATATGCTATCTTAAACGCTCCTATGAACAAAATTTCACCAATGATCAATAATTCATAACGGTACGGCTTCGGCATCTGCTGATGCAATGTTGCGCCTGTATCATACATGAAAGAATAGAGGATCAGCATTATTCCTGCCCAGGCGAGAACATGCGATATGGGTTTTGGTCTGAATTCATAGCCGTTATTGAATGAGCGGATAATCAGGATGCTGAATATGAGCATCAGTAATGATATTGAAACAGGCGCGACAACCGGGCCTATCCACGGTAGAGGGATAAGAAACAGGATGTCCCAGTCAAAGAATGATACAGGCCAGCCGATGAGCACTTTTAACCATATATAGTAGAAAATATCCCAGACCGCAAATGAAAACATGAAATATGCAAACTGCTCCCAGCGTAGTCTGCCCGCGAGAACTGCAACTGACAGGAGCATAAGAATGGTTGCGACCTCCCGGAACACTTCGATAAGAATTTTGTAATCAGTGAGAGCTTTCAGTGGAAAACTAAAGCCATCTGGATAGTATATTGCCCGCAGATAAACTACGACCGCTGATTCGACAAACGCCATCGCGATACCGAATATGACGAGCCATAAGATTCTACCGGTAACATTATTCTGATTCATTTTTTTCTTTTTCTATGTCCCATCAGAGATTTCAGGTTTTGAGTGAGAACGAAAAGAGAGAGGAGTGATTTCTGTCTGAGCGAAGCGAGTTAAATCACTCCCTTTTCGTTGAGCGAAAAACCGTAAAGAAATCTCTGCGGGCCATTTTTCTTTGGTTACTTTCTTTGGTGGTCAAAGAAAGTAACTCCGTCTGAAAGACCGATTCTCTACAATTCCAGCTTAAACAAGGAGAGCGGGTTCACACTCACCCCCTGCAGCTTTAAGCCAAAATGCAGATGAGGGCCTGTTGCGCGTCCCGACATTCCAACGAGGCCAATGATCTGTCCTTTTGATATTGCATCACCTTTTTCAACCCGGAATTCCGACAAGTGCATGTAGACAGAAAACAATCCCATCCCATGATCAAGAACCACAGTGTTCCCGCCAAAGAAGAGATCTTCCTTCAATACCACAATGCCGGCATTTACCGCATTCACGGGTGTTCCAGTTTTTCCTTTGTAGTCAATGCCCCTGTGAACACTTGTCCTTTTCCCATTCATTATACGCTTTGTCCCGAATGGCTCTGATATGCCCGTGTCAGTCGGCGCAGTGAACCGTCCGTCCCACAATCGGTCTGTAACTTGGGAAAGAGTATTGTTCATGAGTTCAGTCTCTTTTTCAGCACGCTTCAAGTCTTCAGGCCTTAAAATAACCTTTTCTTCGGGAAGAGTGATTTTCTTTGTTTGAAAGCTGTGCGGCTTTATTGTGACGTATTTAGTCTCTTTATCATCACCGTAATGAACACTAACAGGATATTTCTTTGGCTTTGTTTCAATATCAACCGGAACTAAGGCAATGAGTCTCGCATTGATATCCCGGTAAAAATCTATCTTTATCCCGTCAAACTCTGCAATGGGCAAAGCGGTAATATCTTTATTTGCATGTACAGCGATGGAAAAGACATCACCTGGGATGACTTCTTTGGGCTTTAGCTCAAAGCTGAATGCGAATGATAGGGGAAGTGTGATCAGAAACAGCAGGACTACGAGCAGGAATCTATATGAAAATTTTGCAAGCAATATGGTCTATTATAGCAGAAAAAAGTTTAGGTAACGGCTTACCTTTGTTAGATTTCTCTTCAGGCAAGATTGATTTTTCAGGGCTTTTGTCTTACTCTTATACGAAAACAAATTTACAGCTATGCTTGATATCAGATTTGTAAGAGAACAGACGGATGCAGTGATAGATGCCCTGAAAAAGCGGGGGCAGAGGACAGAGATACTCGACAAGTTTCTTGCGATTGAAAAGCAGAGAAGAGACCTTCTCAGGGAAGTCGAAGAGATGAGGCAGCAGAGAAACAGGTTGTCTCAGGAAGTTGGAAAAATAAAAAAAGAAGGCGGAGACGCAACCGCTGTCTTATCTGACGCAAAAACATTATCAGACAATATTACAGTAAAAGAAGAAGCATTGAGAGAGCTGGAGAACAGCGCTCTTCAGGAACTGCTGCTGATACCTAATATCCCCCATGAGTCAGTCCCGGTTGGGAAAGATGAGACAGAAAACGTAGAGATACGCTCCTGGGGTGAAAAACCTCAGTTTGCCTTTGAACCAAAGAATCATTGGGATATCGGTGAGGCGCTGGGGATCCTCGACTTTGAACGTGCCAGCAAGATCGCGGGGGCCAGGTTTGTAATTTACAAGGGCCTCGGGGCACGGCTCGAAAGGGCACTGATAAACTTCATGCTCAATCTTCACACAAAGGAGCACGGCTATACCGAAATATTCCCTCCGATCCTTGTCAACAGGGAAGCGATGACCGGAACAGGACAGCTTCCAAAATTTGAGGAAGATCTTTTCAAGCTGGCTGATGACAGAGGATTCCTGCTGATACCCACTGCAGAAGTTCCAGTTACCAATATTCACCGCCAGGAAATACTGGATGAGGATGCATTGCCGATCTATTACACAGCCTACACCCCTTGCTTCAGGCGGGAGGCAGGTTCATACGGCAAGGACACAAGGGGGTTAATACGGCAGCATCAGTTCAACAAGGTTGAACTGGTCAAATTTACGAAACCGGAGGATTCATACAATGAGCTTGAAGCGCTGACACTTAACGCAGAAGAAATCCTGAAGAGGCTGGGCCTGCCATACCGGGTGGTATCGCTTTGCACCGGAGACATGGGATTTTCCGCGGCAAAGACATATGACCTTGAGGTCTGGTTTCCTGCGCAGGGGAAATACAGAGAGATATCTTCGTGTTCAAATTTTATGGATTTCCAGGCCCGGAGGGCTGACATCAGGTTCAGAAGAAAAGGGAAAAAGGGGACCGAATTTGTTCACACACTTAATGGTTCTGGACTCGCAGTCGGCAGGACATTTGCGGCGATCCTTGAGAACTTTCAACAGGAAGACGGTTCTGTTATAATACCTGACGCTTTGAGACATTTTGTCGGCACTGACAAAATAGAGTCAAGAGTAAAGAGTTAAGAGTTCGCTTATTTTTATTTTTCACTCTTCACTGTTAACTTTTTACTGTAGTTAATGGAGGGGTGGCCGAGTGGTCGATGGCGACGGTCTTGAAAACCGTAGAGCGAAAGCTCCGTGGGTTCGAATCCTACCCCCTCCGCCAGAAAATTACTGACAGGTTGAATTATTTTGTTGCTTGTCCTATTATGTTTGTTCATAAGTAATTCATATTTTTCGGGTACGTTATTAGTGTAACCGATATATTTTTAGATTGAAAGGAGGTGATATTGTTGAAGAAGCTGATCACAGGTCTTACAGCAGTAATGTTCATTATGGCATTCTGGGCTGCAACACAGGCTGATGCTGCCGAATATAACGGTGCGAAGAAATGCAAGGCTTGCCACATAAAGCAGTTCAAATCATGGGAGCAGACAAAGATGGCAAAAAGCTTTGAACAGCTCAAACCCGGAGTAAGTGCAGATGCAAAGAAAAAGGCAAATCTTGATCCAGCCAAGGATTACACCACTGATGCTAATTGTCTGAAGTGTCACACTACAGGTTACGGCAAACCGGGCGGATTCAAGTCTATTGCCGATACACCTGATCTTGCGAATGTTCAGTGCGAAAGCTGTCATGGTCCCGGAAGTGAGTACAACAAGCTTATGAAGGAGAACAAGGAATTCAAGACAGCCGATGCAAAAAAAGCTGGCCTTATAATCCCTTCAGAGGATGAGAAAGGTTGTCTGTCATGCCACGGTGGAGATAGCCCGTTCACTGAAAAGGTGGATGCCAAGTACAAATTTGATTTCAAGGATAGGCTCAAGAAGTCTCACGAGCATTTCCCTATGAAGTACACCCACTAAAAAGTAATAGAAAGCCGGCATTGTATCATTTAATTGAAATGCCGGCTTTCTATATTTTCAATCAGTCCAGATTATTCATAAACTTAATCTGGAGCAGGCCATGGTTCTAAGGTATTGCTCAATATGTTCAGAGGCTTCGCCTCAATGTAAGGATGATATTAAGTTGCTTTACTTCGTAAAGCCTGCATTTACTCACCATACCTTGCTCCACGTTTATGAATAATTAGTTCCATGCCCGTGTGATCCCGCCTTTTTCATCTTGCCAGTGGGGAACCCATGTCAGAGCGACAAGGTTCACTGAGATATCTGTTTTCTTTGGCGTGATCGTGTATGTTTCGAGTTCTTCTTTCAGGGGATCAATGCTTGTCTGAACCTGTTCTATTTCCTGCTGGAGGACTTGCTGCATTTCTGAGAGCTGCTTTCTCAGTTCATCAACGTTTTCAGCCGCCTTGTCGATATCCCTGGATTCCTTCATGGTCCTGCCTGCTCCGCGTGCCGCAGTTGTAGCCCTGCCGAGTGTAGAGTAGCTCATCTTTTTTCTGCCTGTTAAAACAGACAGGATAGTTGCCCCTATGGAAATGGCTGTCTGTAGCTTCTGCTGCTGAGCCTGCCCTTTTTCCTTCTCCACTGTTTGTTCCGCCCTGCTGATGCGCTCCTCAAGCCTTGAGATCTTCGGAGCATATTTCTCTCTGACACGGGTGACGAGTTCGTCTCTTTTTTCCCGTGCTGACTGCTGGAGGCGTATTCTGAAGTCCCTCTCTGTTTCGCCCGGCTGAGAAACGCTCCTCAGCGATTTGCTCTTGAAAAGCTCAAGCTGGAATCGCCGCGCTATCCATTCTCTCAGGGCCTTTCCCCATTCAGCATAATTGCCTTTCAGGGAGGCCTCACGTGGCAGGGCAGGGAAGATCGCATCGTTTTCAGGAAGCTTCTCAAGCTCTTTTTCGGTTAAGCCGACCTCGCTGGCTTCATCCCAGAATGAAACATCAGGGCGTCCCGAAAAGTCAGCGAGCAGGGAAAGGGATTTTTCGGCTGCTATCCCGACCTTTGCATTGGCAAAGTATATCGATGCGGAACCAAGTAGCATCGGTTCATAAAGAAGAACTGCTCCTGCCTGCTGAAGCCCTTTAACAGGGAGAAAATACTCTGATATCCCCGGAGGAAGTACCGGTTTTCCTGATAAAGCAGGTGTAACTGCTGCACTGATTGGGGCGGATGAAACTGCCTTTGCTGTTTCCGCACCTTCAGGCTGGAAACCTTTTACAGGTTCCATTAACTCTTTTATCTGGTTGCGTGTAAGAGGGCCCCTGAGATAGGACATAGCCCACCGTGTCTGGAAAAGGACCGGGGCATCTTCATTTACATTATTCATGAGAAATACCCTGCTGCCGAGGCCGGCAAGGATCTGTCCTGTTTTCTGTCTGTCAAAACGCTGCCCTGCGCTGCCTGATGCGCCCTCCAGGCCGTCAAGTACGCGTTCCTTGTCCCTTTCTGTCTGCAGCCTCCCGATGAACCAGGTCCCTGTATTGGAAAGGCCCTTATAATCCAGATCAACGGGATTTTGCGTGGCAAGAACGATCCCGAGACCAAAGGCACGTGCCTGCTTCAGAAGGGTAAGCAAGGGCGCCTTTGAAGGCGGGTTTGCCACCGGCGGAAAGTATCCGAATATCTCATCCATGTAGAAAATGCTCCTGAGACTGGCCGTTCCGGACTGGGACCGCATCCACCCAAGCAGTTGATTAAGGAGAAGGGATACAAAGAACATCCGTTCCGCATCATTAAGATGCGCTATGGAAAAGATGGCGATCCGCGGCTTCCCGTTAGATGCATAAAGAATTTTATTGATGTTCAGGGGTTCGCCCTCAAGCCACGACTGAAAGCCGGGTGCAGCCAGCATATTATTCAGTTTCATGGCGAGTCCAAAACGGTCGTTCGAAGGGAAGAAGGATTCAATGTCAAAGACGCCGATCCTGGAAAAGGGCGGCGATTGAATGGCAGTGATAAGTTCCGGGATGCCCATATCCTGTCCCTGCTTCCATGCTGCATGCAGGATCGTTGAAAGAAGAATGTGCTCCCTGCTCTGCAAAGGGTCTGCCTCAATTCCCAGAAGACTGAGGAGGCTTGTGACGGTTGTATTGATACGCTCCCTGAGGGTCTCAGTGTCTTCAGCAATGACCTTTTCCGGAGCTGCAAAGGAGCTGAGTATTGAAACAGGAACCCCGGCGTTGCTGCCCGGGGTGAAGATGCAAAAATCCGCAGCGTCACGCAGCCGTTTGATACGGGCGCTGTCCTGTCCCCATTCAGCGAGACCTTTTTTCCAGAGTTCTGCCTGTGCGCGTGCAAATTCTTCAGGTGAAAGATTTTTTTTGCGGGCATCCTCCTGATTGATCCAGGGCAGGAAGTCCTTCGGTGAAAGGTCAGGGAATGTCAAAAGAAGATTTGTCA
The DNA here is from genome assembly GCA_003599425.1 of Nitrospiraceae bacterium. GTDB lineage: Bacteria > Nitrospirota > Thermodesulfovibrionia > UBA6902 > UBA6902 > SURF-23. The sequence continues at coordinate 12,309 of QZKC01000075.1, forward strand.
GATCTCCTTTCGGGTCCACGACAATTGCCGGTATCCCGTCTATTGCAGCTTCTTCCAGCAGGCTGACGCACAGGCCTGTCTTGCCGCTTCCGGTCATTCCAACACAGACTGCATGGGTGACCAGATCTTTGGAATCATAGAGGATGAGATCATCTTTTACGGATTTACTTTCAAGGTCATATTCTTTTCCGAGATAAAAGACTCCAAGTTTTTCGAAATCCTGCATGCTGTCCTCCTCATTCAACATTTAATTATTTTATACACAAGGGCACTCTGCATCGATATTTCTATGGATGTCGCATAGAAATTCTCTGCAGATCACCCTTTGTGTCTTCCATTGGAACAGAGTTCACCAAATTTTATTACAGAAAGCGAAAAAACAAAAGTTTTTTTTCATATGCCTTCATAGTATGAGGTCTGCTGTCCCCTTGTAAGCCTGATTGTCAATCCTGTATCATATTCTGCACATGGCATATAAAGACCTGAGAGAATTCCTTACCCTCCTCGAAAGAAAGGGGCTGCTGAAGCGCATAAAAGCGGAAGTGGAACCTGACCTTGAAATGGCAGAGGTGAACGACAGGGTCGTAAAAGCCGGCGGGCCCGCGCTCCTTTTTGAAAATCCCAAAGGATCGAAATTCCCTGCGCTTGTCAATGCGTTTGGTTCATATGAGCGAATGCGCCTTGCTCTTGAGGTGGAGAGCCTTGATGACATAGGCGGCCGCATCCTCGAATTTCTCGAACCCGAGATCCCCACGAATTTCCTTGAGAAACTCAAGGCATTGCCGAAGCTCAAGAAGCTTGCTGATTTTATTCCCAAGGTCGTGAGATCAGGGCCGTGCAAGGAAGTTATCATAAAAGATAATCCCTCTCTGGATATTTTCCCGATTCTGAAAACATGGCCAGAGGATGGCGGGAAATTCATTACACTCCCGATGGTCTTTACCAAAGACCCTGAGAAAGGCGACAGGAACTGCGGCATGTACCGCATGCATGTGTATGATCCAAAGACAACCGGAATGCACTGGCATATGCATAAGGACGGAGCACGGCATTACCGCAAGGCCGAACAGCAGGGCAAAAGACTGGAAGTCGCTGTGGCGATCGGTTCTGATCCGGCAGTTATGTATTCCGCGACAGCCCCCCTGCCGGAAGGAGTTGATGAAATGCTCTTTGCCGGATTTTTGCGGAATGATACGGTGGAGCTCGTCAAATGTGAGACTGTGGATCTTGAAGTCCCGGCAAATGCTGAAATCGTGCTTGAGGGCTACTGCGAGCCGGGAGAGAGAAGGATTGAAGGACCATTTGGAGACCATACCGGCTACTATTCGCTTGCTGATGAATACCCTGTATTTCATATAACCTGTATCACCCACAGGAAAGATGCAATCTATCCCGCGACCATTGTAGGAAAACCGCCGATGGAGGACTGCTATATCGGAAAAGCAACTGAGAGGATTTTTCTCCCATTGCTGAGAAAGCAACTTCCCGAAATAGTTGATATGAACCTCCCCCTTGAAGGCGTATTCCATAATCTTGCTGTTTTTTCCATTGATAAACGCTATCCCGGCCATGCGCGCAAGGTCATGTATGCACTCTGGGGGATGGGGCAAATGAGCTTTACCAAGGCGATCGTTATCGTGGACAAAGGGGTGAATGTCCAGGATTTGAGCGAAGTCGTCTGGAGGATAGGGAACAACGTCGACCCCAAACGGGACACAGTAATTGTTGAAGGCCCACTGGATGTGCTTGAGCACGCATCTGACGTTCCTGCTTATGGCGGGAAAATAGGCATTGACGCCACAAAGAAATGGCCTTCTGAAGGTTTTACCCGTGATTGGCCCAATGAAATAATCATGACCGAAGACATAGTAAAACGTGTCACTTCACGATGGAAAGAATTCGGTTTTGAATGATTTCCTGTCGTCTTCTTGACAGGGAAGACCGCTTCAGAATTTCTACAATCGACAAAAGGCATTTTTCATTTTTACTTATGTGCAATTCTTTTCTTTGCTTTTTTCTGAACTCGTAACTCCTGACTCTTTATTCTTCTTTAGTCCAGACTATTCATAGCGAACTCTGTTCCAAATAGAAGGCACAAAGGGGCAAAGGCACAAAGGTGAGGCTGAGGAAGATTTCTATACGACACCTTTGAAAAAAAGACTTTGAATCTTATCGAAAGATTACATCTGCAAAATGAAAAGACAAAATGCAAACAATTCTGTCGAT
>QZKC01000027.1 GCA_003599425.1 Nitrospiraceae bacterium
GTGTCTGCGAACATATTATAATTACCGTTACCGGCTTCAGATTACAAACAAAGCTGCTTTTGCCTATTCAAAGTGGTGGGTAACTGCGGTTTTTAGGATCATTGGAATATTAATAAATCCTGTTCCTGCTTTCGCTGATGCTGACAAGATTTTCAAGGAGAACAGTAAGGCGGTTGTGGTTGTTATGACCCTTGATGAAAAGGGCGAGGCGATAAGCCAGGGAAGCGGTTTCATTGTCAGACCAGACGGCGCAATTGTAACGAACTACCATGTCATCAGCAATGCAAAGGATATTAAAGTAAAGGTGGGGGATAAAGTTCTGGATGTTGAAGGGCTGATTCACGTTGATAAAGAAAATGACCTTATTATCATGAAGATAAAAGGTAAGAAGCTCCCTATAGTAAAGATAGGGGATATAGAAAAAGTAGCTGTCGGAGAGAAAGTTTACGTCATCAGCAGTCCTAAAGGATTTGAGAATACAATCTCTGACGGGATACTTAGTGGAAAAAGAGAAAGAAACGTAGATACAAAACAAGGTTTTACTTCTTTAGAGGAAATATCTATGAGAACGATTCTTCAAATTACTGCTCCGATCTCACCCGGTAGTAGCGGTGGACCGGTATTTAATGAAAATGGCGAGGTAATAGGTGTTGCGACATTCCTTTTAAAAGAAGCTCAGAACCTTAACTTTGCAATGCCGGTGAATCTAATAAAAGGAAAATTTGAGAGCAAGAAACTCACAGCTTTGAAAGAGAGTGAGATAGAGGATTATAAAAAAACGTGGCGTTATTGGTTTTATCTTGGTGTTAGCTATAGCGACTTAGGCAGACATCAAGATGCAATCGATTCCTATAAACACGCACTACGGATTAAACCTGATCTTGCAGAGGCTTATTACAGTGTCGGGATAGCCTATGGGAAATTAGGTGTGTACAAAGAGAAATAGATGCATATAAGCAAGCGATACGAATTAGGCCTGATTTCGCAGTAGCATTTAACAATCTTGGATCTGCCTATGGAGAAGCAGGCATGTATAAGGAATCAATAGAGGCATTCAAACAAGCAATACGAATTAAGCCTAGTTATGCAGAGGCACTTTTTGGTCTTGGGATTAGCTATGGGAAATTAGGCATGTATAAGGAACAAATAGAGTCATACAAGCAATCAATACGTATTAAACCAGAAGCAGTTGCATATAATAAACTCGGGGCTGCTTATGGGTGGTTAGGTATGTATACAGAGGCAGTAGAAGCATTTAAACAGGCGATACGAATAAGCCCCGATGATATAGAGGCGCATTTCGGCTTGGGTGGTTACTATTTAATCTTAAATAATAGAGGTTCTGCCTTAGAAGAATATAAGATATTGAAAAATCTTGATCCTAAGATGGCAGAAAAATTATTTAATCTGATTTATGAGTAAAGTTTTTAAAACTATTAGAGATTGCAATACCAAAATGTTTTCCTAATCGTAGCGAGATACTTGCATTAATTAATAATGATAAAGAGTCCTTGAAAAAACTGAAAGATTTAATTGACCTCTTGCCGCCTAATTTCCCTATTCTGGAGTAGCTGACAGTTAATTATCTCAACAGCCTCTCCTGCGGTAAATCCTGCGATCTCATTTTCCACTTAGGACGCCGATGACCCTCTTACTTCCACAACTTTGGTTGTCTTATTCCAATAAATTTTTTAATCAACACCCCTCTTGCCTTCTTCATCACCTGCACTGCCTGTTTTGCTTCTTTCAGTGTTGCACTGCTTCCCGGATACCTGAATTCAACAGAATATGGATTGAGCTGTTCCAGAAAATCATAGATGTTTTTCAGAGAAGAATCAAAGCTTGCGGCAACATCATTGAGTTTTCTGAGGTCATGGGTTCTTGGAGGTTCCGATTCGTTATAGATAAGAAACGCCTTGAGATATTTCTCTATGCACTGCTGACAATGGAAACAGATAGAGTTGGGAAGTTTGTTCTTTCGCTGCCTGTTTAAAGTTAAAACGGTCTTATAATCCTCTTCTGCCTTTGCTATCCATTCCTTAACCAGCTTTTCTGGCATAGAGGACTTTACCTTTATTTAGGATTTCTTTGATAAAATAGTCGCCTATTTGAAGGCGTTCTTTAATTTCTTCCGGAGTCCTAACGAGAATATCCATTGAAATAAATTTTGGCCTGCATGCCTTTGATATTTCCATGCTGCGCTTTGCGGGTCTTTGTTTGCTGTCCATTATTATCAACAAATCTATATCGCTGTCTTTTGTCTGTGTTCCTCTAGCAGAAGAACCGAAAAGGATTATCTTCTCAGGATCAAAACCCTTCACGATCTTTCTTGATATGCTACTGATAAGTCTCTTATCCACAACAGTCTTTTTATCAAACATACAGGTAAAATAGCACAATAATAAACTGTTTTCAAATGAAAATTAATATGAAATAATTATTTGAAATTGTCTTTCATTCCCACTCCGACTTCCTGCCGTCAGTATTTTTCAGCGCCTGTCTCATCTCTTCAATGGTTGGCTGTTTCATGGTGAAGCCCGTTGTTCTTTTCCCTATATCCCTTATATCATGCGCATCCGAGGACGTGACCCATGTGAACTGTCGATACATATCAAACTGCAACTCAGCAGCGGCTTTCTCCGTATTGGGGGATATCTCCAATGCGTCGAACCGCAGATCGTCGGGAATAAAACCGAGCTGGGAGACAATGCTGAAAGCCTCCCTGTCGATGTGAGAGGCTATGGCGAGTCCTCCGAGAGAGTGGATGATCTGCAAGACCTCATGGGCGGACAGGGTTGTTGCACCGATGAGCAGGCGTTTATTGAAGTCCAGCACCTCGTCCTTTTCATTCACAACTATCTGCTCGCCGAATAGCTTCTCGTCATTTATTCCAGGGAGCAGGTTCTCATAAACAATGTCCTGCAGTTTAATGACACTCTGAACATCGCTGAAAAGTGCGATGATATGCGCTTCTTCAGAAGATGTTATCTCCATGCCGGCAAAAACCGTTATTTCAGTCTTTTCAGCAGCCTTTTTGGCAGCCACAATGTTTTCTGCGGAGTTGTGGTCGGTTATGGCGATAATATCGATCTCCTTTTCAAAAGCGTTTCTGATAATGGCATAAGGCGTCATCTCAAGGTCGGCACAGGGGGAGAGACAGGTATGTATATGGAGGTCAGCCCTGAATTTTTTCAGCATTGTGTATCATATTTCTTTTTCAGCTTGGCTGTAAAGCTTTTATCAGCGATTATGATGTAACCCCTCAGTTACGGGTGTATTGGATAATTCCCCTCTTTGGAAAAGAGGGGTTAGGGGAGATTTTATTGAATAATTTTAGAGTCATATAAAAATCCCCCCTCGCCCCCTTTGCTAAAGGGGGGATATTAGCACCCGTAACTGAATGGTTACATTATGATCTCCATCACATTGTAGAAAATTTCTTCAGTGCTATAATAACGACAGTAAAGCAAAATCTGACAGACACGGAGGTAGTGAAACATGTTTATGAAATCGAACCAAAAACTTTTTCTTCTGATGTTTTTGTTTAGCGCATTATTCGTAATATCATGCAGTGGAGGGGGAGGCGGTGGAGGATCATCTTCCTTAAGCGGTGGAACGGTTGCCGGGGTGTTTTTTACGGATGATCCGGCAGACGAGTTTCCGGTTATGGATATAACAGTTTATGAAGTTAATCTGTGTTCTGATCATAATTGCGTTAATAAAGTAAACCTTTATGATAATAGCACAGGGCTTATAGTTGATCTCGCCAAGCTCAACGGCATTCTTCAGTATATTGACACGGTCACAATCCCGGAAGGGACATATAACAGGCTTGAGATCATCCTGGGCGGCAGCGCTGGTATCACTGATAACCAGGGACAGGCCCACGAGGCCTTTTTTATGGCGATGGATGAAAAACCCAATAAGCCCAACATAGTCCAATGCCCTTCAGACCTGGGCGGCAATTGCTACATCAGATTCAACGGTGCTGTCGAGAGTTTCAGCTCAGGGCAGCTTGTAATTGACTTTGTGCTAAAAGATTTTGAAGTCGCAACACATTCCTGTTCCAGTGAAGGTGACACTTCCTCCTGGTGCATTGAGGAAGTTAAAATGCATCCGGTTACGCCCTCGGACGATTCGGAATTTGAGTTGTTCGGGATGCTGGCGGCCCAAGGGGCAGACAGTATAACTGTTACTTATATGGGCACGGATTATACGATCAACCTGACGGATGACACCATATGTGAGATAAATGGAATAAATCATATGGGAGCTGATGCTTGTCTTAGCAACCTTGTGGCGGACTCATGTCTTGAGATAAAGATCCTTGAAGACCCTTCCTCGGCGACCATGCTCACTGCTACGAAGATCGAGGCCGAATCTGCATCGCGATGCGGCCTTATGGATGACGATGATGGCGAGATGCCCTCATTTACTGAACTAAAGGGTACAGTCGATTTCAGGGACATAACCACTTTCACCCTGAATACGCATACTGATCCTATTACTGTAACGGATAATACTATGTGTCAGTATAATGCAGGTACTGATATGGATAAGATGGGCATGATGAATATGGGCATGGGAATGGAAATAGGCGCAAGCTGTCTTGAAAACCTGCAGGTTGGCTGGCTTGTCGAGGTTAAATTGAATAATAACAATGAAGCGGTGAAGATTGAGCTTGAAGATTGATAAACTTTTCAGAGATCAGGGGTTGGGACCGGTAAGCCAGTCCTCGATCCCTGATCCGTAATCCTTGTCTCATTTAACCCACATTATTCATAACCTTGGAGCAAGTATGGTGAAAAGACATATTGCGCGATACCTTAGCAATAAGCTGAGAAATACACTCTGTAAAAGAATAGTCTTTAATGTCCTCTTTAAAAATCCTATCGCTTTCAAGATGTCTTTGAACCATGGCTTGCTCCAAATAAAAGTTTATGAATAATTTGGGTTAAGCAACTGATAAATCCTGCCTGCCAGCTCAAATGCATGCAGGGATGTTGTCATGACCGTGATCTTTTCCTCCTCAGCCTTTTTCAGGACATCTTCCGGTATCTTCCTGCCTCCCACAATAATGATCCCTATGACGCCCTTCAGGCTTGCGACCGCGACAATGTTCAGATGGGTCTGGAGCGTGATCCAGATATTCCCATCTTTGGCATTGGCCATTACATCGGAAAGCAGGTCGCTTGCATAGGCTCCGGTCACTTCTTTTTGCAGACCGTCTTTGTAGGTTTTGGCTTCGAGGGACAATGCTTCAACGAGCTCTTTGAGTTTCATCGCAGTCTCCTTAAATTTAGGGGAAATTTATCACCATCTCCACAGTCGTCCCTTCTCCGACGACCGAATCGATCTTGAACGTGTCAGAGTTTTTCTTCATGTTCGGAAGTCCCATGCCTGCTCCCCAGCCCAACTCCCTGACCCATTCAGGGGCTGTTGAATAACCTTCCTGCATGGCCTTTTCAATGTCTTCGATGCCAGGCCCCATATCTTCCACCCTTATGGTTATGCAATTAGGGGTAATGTGATAATTGAGCCAGCCAGCCGCCGCATATATAATGACATTCATCTCGGCCTCGAACGTGGCTATTGCGGCCCGTCTTATTAATAGTTCATCAACGCCGAGGGCCGACAGTTTTATTTTCAGTTGAGTGGACGCTTCACCGGCCTGAGCGAAATTCCCGCCTATAAGCTGGAAACTCCCTTCAATTGGGTCAGTGATGTTAAGAGGCATATGTTAATAATCCCGCAGACTGCGCACTCCTGCCTCATACAGGATACCCGCCGCAGTATACATGCAAAGCTGCGTGCTGAGCAGGGGTATATTCTGCTGTTGGGCAAGTTCTATTGTGCGCGAATCGGGTTTCTTGTTCAGGACGAACAAAATGGCTTTTATGCCGGCGATTTCAGCGGTCCGGATGACGTGAGGCTGGGTGAGCCCGGTTATGAGCAGGGAGTTCGGAGAGTGGTAGTACAGGACGTCGCTCATCAGGTCAGCGCTGCATGCGCTTTCTATATTTATATCATCTATATTTTCGGGAGAAACTATAATGGAGGCTTCAAGCAGTTGTGATATTTCTTTCAGTTTCACGTTCTTGCCGCTGAACGATTGCCTGCTGTCAGATGTCTTTTTCCTCAACTCGGTCATAAGTGATATCCTGCCGACCGCAGTAATTTAATTATTCCTTCGGCCTGCTTCCTGAATTTTCCATCACTTCTCTGACAGCAGAAAGAAGGGTGTCAGGGGTAAAAGGTTTTTCCACAAAATTGTATGCCCCCAGCCTCAAGGCCTGTACAGCGGTCTCCACAGTGCTGTAGCCGGTGATCATCACGACTTTGGTGCCCGGCCACTGTTCTTTTATCTTCATGAGGACTTCCATGCCGTCCATGTCTGGCATCTTCAGGTCCAGGAGCACCAGTTCGAAGGACCCTTTATTGAGCATATCAAGTCCTTCGTTGCCGCTCCCTGCAAGCATTACTTCATATCCTTCATATTGAAGGGCCCTCATGCAGCTTGTCCGTACGATCGGCTCATCATCAATTACGAGTATTCTCTTCATGCAATGGTATCCCTGGTTTTATTTTCCCTCTTCATTCAGAGGTAGTCTAACAAAAAAACTTGTTCCTTTGCCAACGGTGCTTTTGACCTTGATATAACCGCCCAGATGCTTGACTATGCCGTGGCTGACCGAGAGCCCGAGACCCGTTCCTTTGCCCACAGGCTTCGTTGTAAAGAACGGTTCAAAAAGCTTTGGCATGTCTTCTTCCCTGATCCCGCAGCCTTCATCGGTGAACTCTATTTCGACATACGGCTTGCCGTTTTCTGTTGTTTTCCGCGTTGCCACCGAGATCCGGCCCCGCTCATTCATGGCGTCGGCAGCATTGATGAACATGTTCAGGAATATCTGCTGGAACTGTGATGAGTCGCCGACGATGACGAACGGGTATTCTTCAAGATTGATATTGAACTTGATGTGGTGGAATTTTTCCTGGTTCTGCACCATGAAGATCGTGCGGTTCAGCACATCGTTTATGCTTACCTTGCCTTTTTCCGTTGGTGTAGCGCGGGCAAAGGTCAGAAGGTTCTTTATGATCTTGGAGCATCTGTCCGCCTGCTCTATGATGATGTTGAGGTCCTGCGACTCTTCACTTTCCGAGGGGAAACGCTTTTTTAACAGGTGGGCAAAGGTGACAACTCCGGTCAGAGGGTTGTTTATCTCATGTGCCACTCCGGCAGCCATTCTGCCAAGGGAGGCAAGTTTTTCGGTCTGCATCAGGTTCACATGGGTCCTCTGGATCTCTTCGGTCTTTTTCGCGATCTCGGCTTCAAGGGTCTGGGTCCACCGCTCCCTCTGGTCCCGCGCCATTTTCAAGTCCCTGATCATCGCATTGAAGGTCTGGGCAAGCACCCCCATTTCATCGACCGATTTTATGGCAACAGAATGCTCGAGATTGCCAGAAGCTACCTTTTCCATCCCCTGTACAAGCTCACTGACAGGTTTGGACACGATTTTGTAAATGATAATGCCGAGGGAAAGGGATGTGGCGAGAACGAACATTACCACATAAGCGCTGAGTGCGAGTCTCTGCTTCAGTAAAGCTTCGTCGAGGAAAGCGAGGGACAACTGGGCCTCGACAAACCCGAGCATTTTAATATTTGATGGATGTGCATGACAGGCTGCGGTTGAACAGGAGGGTTCGTTTGTTATTGCATCGATGACCTGGAGTGTCCTGACCCCCTGCATATTCCTGTAGACAGACCACTTTCTGACAGATTGAGAGAGAGCAGGAGATTTTTCAGGGGATACGTGACAGCCTTTGCAGGCAACAGATCCTTTATCAACAAACTCGCCGATGCTGTTTTTTTGAGAATTGTACAGGACTTTTCCTTCGTGGTCATATATTCTGACGCTCTGAACTCCTTCGGGGGTGCCGAGGGTCTGGAGCACCCGCTGCGTTTCATCTGGCTGAACATTCATCAGGCTGTTGAATATGCTCTCCCTGGTAAAATGTACAAAGGAACCGCCGTATCTCAATGCTATGGACATGATGTCTTTTTCCTGTTTTGTGAGAATGGCGTACCAGAAGATGAAGGTCAGGGCTACCATGAGCACGCCGATGGCTATGATGAGTTTTGCGGCGATGAATTTTTCAGGATGTCTGAAAATATTTTTCATGAGTACCACGAGTATTATAAGAGGCTTTTAAAATTTTTAAAAGGAGAATAATACCTCCTCTGATAAATAAGGCAAAACAATGCATAAGTAAGATTAATTTGACAGAGGTGGTTGTTTTCGTGTATAAAAAACAGCAATATGCCAGGAACATTTATCCCATCAGATTATTTCCCGGTTATCATAATATTTTCAATAGCTTTATTGATCGGTCTTGGCGCTGTTGTGACCGGGATACTGGTGAGGCCCAGAAGGCCGTACATGCAGAAACTTTTCCCCTATGAATCAGGGAACCCGCCGGTAGGAGAGCCGAGATATAAATTTTCAGTCAAGTTCTATATCATAGCCATGATGTTCGTTGTATTCGACGTTGAGGCGGTCTTCCTGTATCCCTGGGCTGTTGCTTACGATAAGCTGGGGCTGTACGGCTTCGGGGAGATGATGGTGTTTATCTTTATCCTGCTTGTCGGATACGTGTACGTATGGAAAAAGGGTGGGTTTGAGTGGGACTGAAAAGGCAGAGTAAAGAGTTAAGCGTTATAAAGTTATAGCGTTAAGAGATTAAAGTAAAAGGAAATCAATTATGATATTAGGCGTGGATCTGGTAGAGGTTGAAAAAGGTACCAAGATAATCCCCGGCGGCAACGTGATCATTACGTCGCTTGACAAGGTCATAAACTGGGGAAGGAAGAGCTCTATGTGGCCGATGGCTTTCGGACTTGCCTGCTGCGCCATCGAGATGATGACAACAGGCTCCAGCCATTATGACCTGGACCGTTTCGGGATAATCTTCCGGGCTTCTCCAAGGCAATCAGATGTCCTTATCATAGCCGGCACCGTCACAAAAAAAATGGCGCCGGTCATCCGCAGAGTATATGACCAGATGCCTGAACCGAGATATGTGATAGCAATGGGGAGCTGCGCTTGCTCTGGAGGGGTATTCAACACTTATTCCGTGGTCCAGGGGTGCGATACATTTTTGCCGGTTGATATTTACATACCGGGATGTCCTCCAAGGCCTGAAGCCCTGATGGAAGGACTGATGAAGATGCAGGAAAAGATTGGGAACGAGTATTTCAGATGGAGCCCGTGGAGGTAAGAAGCTGATCGCTGACAGCTTACAGCTAATTTATGGAACCGTCGGAGATTGCAACAAGGCTAAGAGACAAATTCCCGCTTGAAGTTATTGAAGTAAAGAGCTTCCGGGACCAGGTCTTTGTGAGCGTCAAACGCGACAGGATCACTGATATCTGCCGGTATCTTTACGAAGACCCGGAGCTGAGCATGAATTTCCTTTCGGATCTTTGCGGGGTTGATTATCCCGAAAGAAAATACCGGTTTGAAGTCATATATAATCTCTATTCACTGAAATATAACCATCGTATCATTCTTAAGGCTCAATTGTCACACGATGAGCCGTCGATTGACAGTGTCGTGCCGATCTGGAACGGGGCCAACTGGCATGAGAGGGAAGCATGCGACATGTATGGGATTGTTTTCAACGGTCACCCTGACCTGAGGCGCATCCTGATGCCTGAAGACTGGGAAGGTTTCCCGCAGAGAAAGGATTACCCCCTGAAAGGCGATCCGGGATGGGAATACAGGGGTTTTGATGAGAGCAAAGAGCTGCACGCGCATGACAGTGACTGGAACATTAAATAAAGCAATTATTAACTGAAGAGTGCAGATTTTTAAATTTCAAATCTTAATTATTCTTTTATCATGAAACAGGACATCGGCGGTTCTAATAACTCTAATAACACTGATAGCGAGCGGATTGCAACAAAAGAGCTGACGCTGAATCTGGGGCCGCAGCATCCGGCTACTCACGGCGTTCTCCGGCTTGTGCTTGACCTTGACGGCGAGACCATTGTCAAGTGTACACCGTATGTCGGCTACCTTCACAGAGGGGTTGAAAAACTTGCCGAGCACAGGAACTACATGCAGATTTTGCCTCTTACAGACCGCCTTGATTATATTTCTTCCATGGCTAATAACATCGGCTACTGTGTGGCGGTGGAGAAACTGTTCGGAGTAGAGGTGCCTGAAAGGACGCAATTCATCCGGACTATTGTTGGTGAAATGACGCGGATCACGAACCATTTGCTCTGGCTTGCCACCCATGCCCTTGATATCGGCGCGATGACAGTCTTCCTCTACTGTTTCAGGGAGCGTGAAAAGATACTGGACCTGTTTGAGAAGCTGTGCGGGGCGAGGCTTACGGTGAGCTATACGAGGATCGGCGGCCTGAAAAATGATGTTGACCCGCAGTGGCTTGACGAACTGTACAGGTTTACGGATGAGTTCCCCATGAGGGTTGAGCAATATGAGACCCTTATCGACAAAAACCGCATATGGCTGCGCCGTACAAAAGGGGTCGGCGTCATTTCTGCTGAGGACGCGATCAACTGGGGACTGAGCGGCCCAACTCTCAGGGGTTCAGGAGTTCCCTATGATGTGAGGAAGGCCATGCCGTACGGGGCTTATGACAAAGTAAAATGGGAAGTGCCAACAGGAAAGAACGGTGATGTGTATGACCGTTACCGGGTACGCATGGAAGAATTCCGTCAGTCCAATTCCATTATAAGGCAATGCATCGAAAAGCTGCCGGAAGGCCCCATAATGGCTGATGCGCCGAAATTCACCCTGCCCGCAAAAGACCGGGTGCTTTCCGATATGGAGCACCTTATACATCATTTCGTACTGATCACAAAAGGGCCGCAGACAGCTCCCGAAGGCGAGATATATGTTGCAACTGAAGTACCCAAGGGAGAGCTGGGATTTTATTTCGTAAGCGACGGAAGCGGGAAGCCTTACCGCATGAGGCTCAGGTCACCGTCCTTTGTGCATGTATCGGCATTGCCGAAACTCTGTGAAGGCGAGCTTGTGGCAGACGTCATTGCGAACATCGGAAGCATTGACATCGTGCTGGGGGAATGTGACAGATAAAGACATCTGACAGCAACAGCAATTAGCTGTCAGCAAAAGAATAAAAAAATAAATGATCAGTTTTTAGCTGAAAGCTGACTGCTGATCGCTGAAAGCTAACTATATGTTCAACGAAACTGTTCTAAAAGAGATCGACGGGATCAAGGCCCAATATCCTGAACGGAGGAGTGCACTCCTGCCGTCTCTTTACATTGCTCAAAGGGAATTTGGCTGGCTGAGCGATGAGGCAATGCAGCATGTAGCGAAAACCCTGAACCTGCCTGAAGCTGAAGTCCGGGGGGCTGCGTCTTTTTATTCAATGTTCAGGCACAAACCGGCCGGGCGTCATGTGATCCAGTTGTGCACCAATGTGTCGTGCATGATACTCGGCGCGGAAAAGCTGGTGGATTTCATTGCCGGTAAATACGGGGTTCAGCCCAACAGCACGTCGCCTGACGGGAGATTTTCCCTTGTCATCATGGAATGCATAGGCGCGTGCGGTACAGCCCCTGCAATGCTTGTTAATACGGATTTTTATGATAGTCTTTCGGAAAATAGGATAGAGGAGATACTGGGAAAATATAAATAATCGTAGGGGCGACCCTAATACATGAAATCACCATGGAAAATATCTTGTTAAAAAACATTGACAACGCCAACTCCGCTGATATCAATGAGTATGTCAAGACCGGGGGATATAGCGCCATGTCAAAGGCGCTCGGGATGCAGCCTAAGGATATCATTGATGAGATCAAAAAGTCAGGACTGAGGGGAAGGGGCGGCGCAGGCTTTCCTACGGGCATGAAATGGAGCTTTGCGGTAGCTGACACAAAATTCCCCAAGTATCTGATCTGTAATGCAGATGAAGGCGAGCCCGGCACATTCAAAGACAGGCCCATTCTGGAGAAAAATCCCCACCTGCTGATAGAAGGCATGTCCATTTCCGGATATGCGCTCGGTTCTGAATATGGCTATGTTTATCTCCGGGGTGAATATCCCCATGCAAAAGATGTCCTGAACAGGGCGATAAGTGAGGCGTATGAAAAGAATTATCTTGGAGATAATATACTGGGCAAGGGGATCAAATTCCATCTTGCTGTTTATCAGGGTGCAGGGGCGTACATCTGCGGTGAGGAAACAGCTCTGATCGAGTCCATCGAAGGAAAGAAAGGGCAGCCAAGGAACAAGCCTCCTTTTCCTGTCAATGTCGGAGCATGGAGCATGCCGACTATTGTCAATAATGTTGAGACCCTTTCCAATGTGCCGTACATTGTTGCTGCCGGTGGTGACGCATATTCAAAGATTGGCAGCAGGGACTGTCCCGGGCCCAAACTGTTCAGCGTGAGCGGATGCGTTGAGAAACCGGGCGTATACGAACTCCCGATGGGCACGAGCCTGAGAGATATTATCTATAAGCATGCAGGCGGGATCAGGAACGGGAAAAAACTGAAGGCTGTCATTCCAGGGGGTATTTCAACACCTGTCCTTCCTGCTGATGGCATTGACTGCGCAATGGATTTTGTCTCCATGTCCAGGGCCGGCAGCCTTCTCGGTTCAGGGGCTGTGATCGTTATGGATGAATCAGTATGCATGGTAAAAGTTGCATACAGGGCCATGAAGTTCTTTGAGCACGAATCCTGCGGCAAATGTGTCCCCTGCAGGGAGGGCACTGACTGGCTCAGAAAAATACTTGAACGTATTGAGAATGGCAAAGGGAAGGAAGGAGACATCGAACTTCTTCTGGACGTGGCCGGGATAATAACCGGAAAGACATTCTGCCCGCTCGGAGACGGAGCAGCAGGCGTCGTGACAGGGATGCTGAGGCATTTCAGAAAAGAATTTGAGGAACATATTAAGCAGGGGAAATGTACATTACAGTGAAAAAAGAACACAGAACCCGGACCACAGAACAAAGACTAAGGGGATTATTATTGTCTGTTGTCTGTAATCTGTGTTCTTTGTTCTGTGGTCTGATTTTATGATAACGCTGACCATAAATGAAAAAGAGATAACACTGGACAAGCCGGTGACCATTCTTGACGCAGCCCGGCAGGCCGGCATTAAGATACCCACGCTCTGCTCCCACGAGGCGCTCAAGCCGTACGGCGGATGCAGGCTCTGCGTAGTGGAAGTGGAAAGGATGCCGAAACTTCAGACCTCCTGTACCCTGATGGCAGCGGACGGTATGGTGGTGACCACTGAATCAGAAGCGATCGCCAAAGTGCGCAGGGGGATACTTGAGTTCCTGCTCATAAACCATCCGCTTGACTGTCCTTATTGCGACAAGGCAGGTGAATGTGAACTGCAGGACATGGTCAACAAATACGGACCCACTGTCGGAAGGCATAAGGAAGAAAAGAGAAAGGTGCCGGAGAGCCACAAGGATGTGATCCTTGCAAGGAACATGGAACGGTGCATTGTCTGCACGCGGTGCGTCAGGATGTGCGGTGACGTTCAGGGTGCGTCAGCAATTTCAATAATCGGCAGAGGCAACCGTTCGAGAATGGAGCCGTTCTCCGCAGCCTCTTTTAACTGCGAGTACTGCGGCAACTGTCTCAGTGTCTGTCCGGTGGGAGCGATTCTGAGCAGGCTCTACATACACAGTTTCAGGCCCTGGCAGGTGGACAGCGAGGTCGAGACCATTTGTTCATACTGCGGGGTTGGATGCTCTCTTGTGGTACAGATAAGAGACGATTCCATCAAGCGTGTTATTCCCAAAATGGGCATGGGATTGAACAAAGGGATGCTGTGTTCACGCGGCCGCTTCGGGTATGAATATATTAACAGCCCTGAAAGACTGAAAACGCCGCTGGTAAGAAAGAACGGCAGGCTTGAAGAAAGCAACTGGAGCGAGGCCTTTGACATCATTGCAGGGAAACTGATGCAGACGAGGAAGGACCACGGCGGTTCCGCGATCGCAGGCATCGCTTCTCCGAGATGTTCCAATGAAGACAATTATGCATTTCAGAAATTCATGCGCATGGCATGCGGTTCGAACAACATTGATTCTATTTCACGAACAGGATTTGCTGCAGCGCAGAAATATTTCGAGGACCTTCTGGGACAGGGCATAACAGCAAATATGATAGACGGACTGAAGAACTCCGACGCCATTCTCATACTTGGGGGGGACCCTACGGCGTTAAACCCTGTGCTCGGGCTGTCCATACGGGAGGCGTACAGGCGCGGGGCAAAGGTCATAGTGATGGGCAATGCAAAGGGGCTTGAGCGGTTCAGGTCTCTTCAGATCATCCCGGATGTTTTTAAGGAATACCGTGTGCTTGAGGCGCTCCTCGTAGATGTTTA
>QZKC01000070.1 GCA_003599425.1 Nitrospiraceae bacterium
TTCTTCGAGCAGTTCTTTATTAAAGCCAAGGTTTTTTAGATAATCGCCTTTTGTTTTACTCAACACAGAATTTCCTGCAGCGAAACTTGAAAGGTCTTTATGAGTAACCTCGCTACTCCAAGATAACACATCTTTTTCAAGAGCAACGCTTATTAAAATAAAGAAGAGAGAACATGTATATATTATTTTCTTCATATTTTCTCACCTCTCTAAGTTTGCGTTAATCCAGCCCGCGTTCTTTTCTTTCTTTCTGAATTTCTTCCATCATTATTTTTATTTTTTCTTCTGGGGCTTCGGGATGATGTGGAAACGTTGAAGACATCCTTCTCTCATCCAGCGTCAGCGTCCTTAGCGGAATAATCACTTTCTTCCCTTCCCACTTCACCATCTTCTTGTAATAATCACTTTCTTTAAGCGACTCCCATGGCCCATACAGATGCATATACCCTGCCTTGAATATCATGAATCTCATCATGCCGACGTAGCTGAACATCTTCAGCCCCAATCCTTCTATCCGGAATTCACCATTTTTATCAGTCACCGTTTCTTTTGCATCATAGTACGAACTTACTGCTCCAGCTACTGTAGGTTGTTCCTTATACCATACGCCGAGAATTACAACTCCTTCAATACGCTTCCCAGTCTCAGCGTCAATTACCCTTCCCTCATATGGTCCGTCATAACGGATTGCATATGCACAACTACTCAAACATAATGAAATTCCGATAAGTAAGAAAATAAATCTTTTCATATTAACTCCTTGTCTATATTGTTAAATTCTATTTAAAAATCCTTAAATTTCCAGATACCATCACCATCTTTGATAAATATTCCCGGATATGCATATAAAACGCCACTTTCATCAGCTACTACTTGATATTCAGCAACATTCTCATAAACGTTGACAACATTGAATTCAATAAATGTTCCCGTGATAACCGGCAATTGATTTCCTATGGCATTAAATATAGTTCTGTATCTGTCTTTTGACCTATCAATAAAATATCCTAACGCCCCCTCCACATCCTGATTTGCCAGTGCTGTCTTCATTGCGTTCCATTTGGCTCTCAGCAATGTATCAAGTTCTGTCGCATTCAGCACTACAATGGCTATTGTATCTGAATAACTAATGCCTTGATCGTCGATAATGGTTATTGTCGGATAATATATGCCTTCTGCCTGATAAGTAACACTGATGTCATCAAACGTTGTTCCGGTATAATCAACAGTCCCGTCTCCTTCATAATCAAACGTATAACTTGCAATTGAGTTGGGTATCTCGGTTGATACAGAGAAGTATGTTGTAAGGGGGGCAATGCCTGATTCGATATTAGCTCTTAAGGTTACATTCGGTGAGGATGTCAATGCATTCACCATTATTGATGTACTTGCTGTTTTTCCTGCTGTATCAGTTGCCGTTATTGATATAGTATTTAAACCTTCAGTAAAAGTCACATGATTTAAGATAAATTCATTATTAAAAGCAGTCGCCATCATTCCATTGACTGTTACTCCTGTCTCGAGACCTGTTGTATTGGTAACCGTTCCCCTAACAAATGTATTGGGTCTGTTTATTGTACCGCCATTCGCAGGATAAAGTATGGTTATTGTGATTGGCGGGGTTGTAAATGTAACATTATCGCCATAAACAGTTCCAGATGAATTAGTTACTACAACCCTGCATTGATAATTTGTGTTTGGGATTAGATTTGTAATATTGGCTGTTACGGTTACGTTATTTGTACCACTACCAATGGATTGAAGGGAAGTACTTATGTCATAAGATTCACCTATCCCGCATTCAAAGTAAACAGTAGTATCTGAGCCATTGGGATTGACTGTTGCGCTTAAGGTTGCAGAGTTGCCGTTAACGTTTGTAGCTGGATAGAATATGACTATTGAAGGCGATCCAATTATGAGGTTGCCGCTGTTCAAAATTAAAGTCCCCCCGGAAATGCTCACATTACCAGCAACAGTAAGGTCAGTGTCCAAAGTTATGATACCGTTGTATCCCGAATTGATAATCAGTGAGGAAAGAGTTAAATTTACATCCCAGGCGCAATCTTTTGGTGAATTGTCGATAATGACATCGTCTCCGTTCTGAAGAATTGTATTCCAATTTGTGGAAGTTGAGGCGAGTGAGTCGGAGCCATCACCGGTCCATGTTACCGTAGCTGCATAGGAAAGAGAATAGAATGCGATTATAAATATGAAGACTATTAATCCGGGTAGTAATTTCTTATTGATTATCACTATGTCCCCAAAAATAAAAAATCAGAAAAAAATATAGACGGAAAAAAAGGTTATGAAGACATAAGCATGCTGGCTTTGCATCGCCACATGCCTGTAATACTTTTCTGTGAAACTAAAGAAAAAATTTGCTAAGGCCATCTATTATTGCTGAACGCTTCATTGCCTGTCAAGAAATATTTGTTAAACGGGATTTATTGCCAAAGTATTTTACATTTATTAAGCTTTAATCGGGAAAATCTATGAGATAAAATTTGTAAAGTGAATTTACTATTGCCGGATGATTTTGATGAATTTAAGACTTCAAAAACCTTTCTTTCATGCCGAAAGAGTGTTCACACGAAATCTTAAGTCATCCTGTTTGCATTATCACTTTCCACTTGAAATCCTGAGGAGTAACAGAAACTCTGACTTCACCATTATGGTTAGAAATCTTGTTTAGAATTGTCGTCAAGGCCAAAGGATAAGTCGGTGAACCCAACATTTTATGAGTTGCTGGAGGGGACTCTCTTTCCAAGAAAAACTAACAGTTTGGACACGATCTTTCACTGTCTGTAGGATCGAGTCTTGGAAACTACATTTAACATGATATGGAAATGCGCGAGCCACCATTTTTACTTAACTCTTAACTCTTTTTTAGAAGTATCATCTGTATACTACAAATGCAGATAATATCCCGCGACAGCCTGACCCAGTGATATCCCTCCGTCATTGGGAGGCACTACCTGGTGCACGAGCGGAATGAAGCCCCGTTCCCGCAAGACCTGAAAACTGCCCTCAAGCAGTATGGCATTCTGGAAAACTCCGCCTGTCAGCGCCACTTTCCTTATCCCGGTCTCTTCCCTTACCGCCTGTGAAATGCTGAGAATAATGTTAACTATTGTGTTATGGAATTTTCGTGCGATTATCTCTTTGGGCAATCCTTTTGCCAGATCATCCATAACCTGATCAATGACCGGGAACTGATAGATCATATTGTTCTTTAAGATACAGGAATATGAATCTGCCGCATCGGATCTCTGTGCAGCCTGTTCGAGGGCTATTGCTGCCTGGGCGTGATAAGAGACCGAGTGTGACAGGCCGATGATTGATGCGATCCCATCGAACAGTCTCCCCATGCTCGTTGTGACCGGCGAGTTAATTTCTTTTTTCAGCATCCCAATGAGGATCTCTTTTTCCTGAGTCGTCAGTGGAAGATGATCAAACTTTGCCGCCTTTTCGCCGAATGTCTCATACAGTAGCGAGAACGCTGTCCTGCGGGGTTCTTTTACTGCCTTTTCCCCTCCAGGGAGTTTAAACGGCTGCAGATGGTATACCCTCCTGCATCCACGGTAAGAAGCTATAAAAACCTCTCCTCCCCATATGGTCTTATCAGTACCGTATCCCGTCCCGTCAAAAGCAAAACCTATTACTTCACTGTCAGGAGGGACTTCGTTCTCGCTCATACATGATAATATGTGCGCATAGTGGTGCTGCACCTTGACCAGCTTGCCGCTGTAATGCGCTTCACCAAATTTTGTGCTGTAGTATCCGGGATGCAGGTCCGAGACAACAGTCCCCGGGGAAATTTCAAACAGCCTGAGGAAATCATGTATCGTCTCTTCATAAAACTCTGAGGCAAGCGGGGTATCGAGATCCCCTATGTGCTGTGAAAGAAATACTTTGTCATCCACACCGACTGCGATAGCGTTGTTCATATAGGTGCCGAGCGCAAGAACAGGCTTTCTGAACCTGAAAGGAACTGGCACAGGCAGAGGCGCAATCCCGCGCGAGCGCCTGAGCGGCATCTGCCTTTCGTTAACGATCCTGACAACCGAATCGTCGCATCTCCTGACTATCTCCCTGTTGTGAGCGAGAAAATAATCTGCCACGCCGGAGAGGCGGGCAAAGGCGTCCTTTTCATCCTTGGCGATCGGGTCATCAGTGATATTCGCGCTTGTCGCTACAACAGGCTTTTTAAGTTTTCGCAGGATCATATAATGCAGCGGTGTATACGGAAGAAAGACGCCAACCGTGCTGTTGCCGGGTGAAACCGCTTGTGAAAGTGTTCCGGTTTCCCTTTTTCTTACGATAACGATCGGCCGCTCGACAGAGTTGACCGCGCGTTCTTCAAGGTTGCCCAGATGTGCTTCCCCCCTGATCGCATCCGTATCAATAAACATTACCGCCATTGGTTTTTCTTCACGGTGTTTTCTCTTTCTCAGTCTCCTGACTGCGTCTTCATTTGTTGCGTCACAGACAAGGTGATATCCTCCCATCCCCTTGACAGCAATGATGAATCCTTTGCGTATGAGGTGCACCGTTTTTTCCAGAGCTTCATCCTTTCCACTGAGCAATGTGCCCTCGCAATCATAAAGAGTTACCCACGGCCCGCATGTGTGACAGGCATCAGGCTGGGCATGGAACCTCCTGTCCTGCGGAAAGTTATATTCTTTTTCACACTCAGGACACATCCTGAAGCTCTTCATGGAAGTATTAACCCTGTCATAAGGGAGGCTATTGATAATGGTAAAACGGGGGCCGCAGTTAGTACAGTTAGTGAACGGATAGAGGAATCTCCTGTCTTTCGGGTTTGTGATGTCTTTTAAACATTCTTTGCACACCGCAATGTCCGGCAGGATAAGCGCCCTTTTCTCTCCCTCAGCAATGCTTTCCCTTATTTCAAATTCCCGGAAAGGCACTTCTTCAAGGAATGAGTGGCGCAGGCTATATATCCTGGAGATATCCGGTTTCTCAGTGTCAATACGGACAAGGAACTCATCAAGCTTTGCTTTGTCTCCCTCAACTTCGATCAACACACCAGAGGTGTTATTCAGTATATAGCCCTTCAGCCCCAGTTCTTCTGCGAGCCTGTGAACAAACGGCCTGAAGCCAACCCCCTGAACAAGCCCTGTGATCTCGATTTTTAGCCGCATAAACTTATGATACATAAGTCGGAAGCAATAATGTAACGAGGAGGCACACAGGGGAGTCTGGTGAGGAATTTCTATGCGACACCTCTAAAAACGAGTTAAGAATCAGGAGTTATGAGTTAGGAAAAGAATAAAGACAGGAATTGCGCAGAAGCAAAAATGTAAAATGATTTTTGTCGATTATAGAAATCCCGAGGCAGGCTCCCCTGTGTGCATATGAATATCCTATTTATATAAAATTCTGACAATTCATCAGAATTCATGTAAAATATGCCTCACAAGAAACATCACGGCATATCGACAACAAGGGGGTATTCCATGTCAAAAGGTTTAAAGATCTTCCTCATAATTATAGGTATTCTGTTGGTCATTGGCATCACCGCCGGGAAGTGGCTGATCAGCGGATATAACAATGTCATCACCATGGACGAACAGGTGAAGGCGCAATGGGCGCAGGTGGAGAACCAGCTAAAAAGAAGATACGACCTGATACCAAATCTTGTGGAGACAGTAAAAGGCTATGCAGCTCATGAAAGAGAGCTCTTTGAACATATCGCCGACGCACGGACAAAATACTTTCAGGCCGGTTCGGTAAAAGAAAAGATACAGGCCTCCACGCAACTTGAAGGCGTATTGTCGAGACTGCTTCTCCTGCAGGAAAACTACCCGCAGCTCAAAGCCAATGAATCATTCCTGAAACTCCAGGACAGCCTTGAGGGCACGGAAAACAGGATCTCAGTCGAACGCAAAAGATACAATGAAACAGTGCAGGCTTTGAATACATACATCAGGACAGTGTTCGGGCGATTCTTTGCAGCTTTTGCCGGAATAGCAGCCGCAGAATACTATGAAATACCTGAGGCTCAAAAGGAAGCGCCCCAGGTGAAGTTCTGAGGAAGGGTTACACTTGTAAAATACATAACAATAGGAGGAGACGACTGAAAAAGTTCTATCAGCAACACTGAGTATATTATTTTTAAAATTTTATCGCTTTCAAGATGTTTTTGAGTCATGCCTTCTCCAAAGAAAAGTTTATGAATAATCTGGACTAAAGCGGTAATTTCGTATATAGAGAGTAAGCCACTTGAATTCTAACGAATCTGTTGCTTTATAGAGGTTTTTGAAGGTGTCTCTGCCTGGTTGTATCCTGGTGACAGAAATCTGATCCGCTCATTTCCCAAACACCGTCTTCAAAAGATCAGTAACCCGCGCTGCAGGGTCGGTCCGTATCTTCTTTTCCTCCTGCCCGACCATGGCAAAGAGCCCGTCCAGCGACTTATTGGTCACATAATGATCAAGGTCAACCGTTTCCTTTTTGACAAAGGGAAGGGCTTCATATTTCCCCATCATATCCTTGTAAGACCGTGTCACCCCAACCTCGTCCATGCTTGAAGAGATCACTGGTTTAAATGCGTTATAGATATTATCGCCGGTCTTCTGCCTGAAGAATTCGGTCGCGGCTGTATCGCCGCCACCAAGGATATTTTGTGCGTCATCAAAGGTCATTCCCTTTATCGCATCCACAAAGAATTTTCCGGCCTCTGGCGCCGCCTTCTCTGCTGCCCGGTTCATGCTCAGTTCGAAATCATCAACCTGCTTTTCAAAGCCAACCTTCCTGAGGGCTGAGGCGACCTTCTGGATTTTCTCCGGCACAAGGATTTTTATTAGCTCATTCTTGAAATACCCGTCAATCTGTGAGACATTTTTTACCGCGTTCTGAGTGCCGATCGACAAGGCCTCCTTAAGTCCTGAAACAATGGTGGCAGTGTCCGGCTCTTTTTTTGCCGGGGTACGGAGACTTTTCATAATATCATCAAAAAGCCCGGCATACGCCATGGCAGCATAAAGTGAACTGGCTATGATTGTCAGATACATAATTTTTCGCATGGTGCCTCCTTCTTGTTGCGCAACCTTATTTTTAATCAAATTGTATCACATTAATGAAGGGGCAGCATCATAAATTTGATAGCACGTTACAACAGATTTTTAAGGCGTCTCCGCCTGTTGTCTTATTGTATAATTACATTCTCAGGGTTATTTCTGTTTTATTATTCCCTCGATAACCTTAGACCATACGCTATAGCCATGAGAACTTAGATGCACGCCGTCGTCAAGCAAGTATTCTCTGACAGGCCTTCCTTTTGTATTCAAGAACCTGGTGAAGATATCCAAATATTCAACGCCGCTCTGTCTTGCAAGTTCTAACAGGGAATTATTCACAAGCCGGATCGATTCATCTGGAATAAAATCCACTACCGTCGGCAAGAGGGAATGAATATAGATTTTTGCCTTCGGGTAGGCTGCAAAAAGCTTTTCAAGAATTATCCTGTAGAACTCAATAAACTCCGTGTCCCCCATCGCGACATTGTTGATCCCCGACATAATGAAGATCATGTCAGCATCAGAATAACGTTCTCTTATCCTCATGACCCTTGAAAGCAGCCCTTCAACCGATTCACCGGCAATGCCGAGATTCACGATATTATGCTGAGGGAAACGTCCCTGCCAGTCAAAATACTCGATCAGCGAATCACCTAAAAAGAGCATGTTCATGAAAACCTCCGCTTGAATTATTGGCAGGGCAAAACAGATTCAAAAATCCATAATCCGATGAAAGTTACAAGCTGTTTCACCCTGCCTTTGTGATATGTCATAACAAGTTTATCAGGCTTTTGGAATTCTCACTTTTGTATCGGTATGTATTTTTTCATCTGCCTTGCCCTTGCCAATATTTTTAACAGTTCAAATCTTTCTCCAAGATATTGGAGAATTAATGATATAATTTTTGAAAATACATTTAACCTATAATTATGTCAAGCAGGTATAGCATTGAGTAACAGGCGAGATGCCTGAAAAAGCTCTATCAGCAACACCCTTGAAAATTATAGTTGTTGTCCTGAGCGGCATAATTATGAATAAAGTATCAGACACACGGATTTGATCAATCCGTTGCTTTATAGAGGTGTTGAAGGCGTTTCTGCCTGTTACTCGGTCGTGCAAGTACATTTACAGATTAAATACTCTTGAATATTAAGGAACACTCATTTCAATGACATTGAAAAAAGGCATGATCGCACTCATGGGCTCAGGGGAGCTTACCTCAACCATGGTCGAAGTGCACAAAGAGATACTGTCCATGCTCGGCAGTTCACCAAAGGCCGTGTTTATCGATACCCCCGCCGGGTTTCAACTTAATGCGGATGAGCTGTCGCAGAGGGCAGTAGAATACTTCCGCACGCGTGTTCAGCACCCCATGTCTGTTGTTTCGTTCAAGTCAAAGTACCTCCCGCCTCTTGATGCTCAGGAGGCGTTCCGCTCGTTGAGGGAAGCTGACTATATGCTTGTAGGCCCGGGCAGCCCGACCTATGCAGTACGGCACTGGAAAGACACCCCTGTGCCTGAGATCCTCGCTGAGAGAATAATGAACGGAGGCTGTCTGGTCGCTGCCAGCGCTGCAGCCCTTACTGTTGGACGCTTTACCCTGCCAGTATATGAAATATATAAAGTCGGCGAAGACCTTCACTGGGTCGATGGAATAGATATTCTCGGTCATTTCGGGCTTCATTATATAGTGATCCCGCACTGGAACAATGCCGAAGGCGGCACGCATGATACGAGATGCTGCTTTATCGGCGAATCCCGCTTTAACTCGCTCGCCTCTCTCTTGCCTCCAGACGTCGGCATCATCGGCATTGATGAGCATACTGCCTGTATTTTGCACTTTGAAAGTAATGAAGCGATTGTCAGGGGTATTGGCAGCGTGACGATCAGGCTGAACGGTGTTGAAAAGATATTTCAGCATGGAGCTTCTTTTTCCATGGATATCCTGTACGGGCGACACCTCGAAGAAATTCCTGAGATCAAAATATCTGAACCAGCCCTTTCATCTCCTGAACCTGTTGAAAGCGAAGGGAAGTTCTGGAACATTGTCCATTCTCTTGAGCAGGCCTTTCATAAAGGCCTTGAGACAGATCCAAAGTCTGCTGCTAATGCTGTCCTTGAGCTTGACAGGACGATCTGGAAGGCGCAGCAGGACCTGGAGAACATTGAGTTCATTACACAAGCGCGGGAAGTGTTGCGCGAGTTGATCGTTTTGCTGGGAAGCCGCCTTGCATCTTCTCCGGGGAGCAGGGAAGACTGTCTCGGCCCTCTTATCGTGCAAATGCTTGAACTGAGGGAGTCTTTAAGGAAAAACAGGCAGTGGAAATATGCTGACGCTGTCCGCGACTGTCTCAGTAAAGCGAATATAATTATTGAAGATACGCCTGAAGGTTCACACTGGCGGGTAAGCAGCGAATGATATGAGGAGTACCATGAATACAACTTCACTTAGTTCTGCCACTGTCACGATCGAGTCATGGGACAGCCTGTTCAGGTACTGGCATGATAAGGATAATCAGTTAGACTGGAACTGTATTTTCACTCTCCCTGTCTGGCTCAGAACGTGGTGGGATTCATTCGGCAGGGAACATGAACCATATATATGCGCGGCCTGGAAAAACCAGCAATTGGCCGGGATCGCGCCATTCCTTCGTGAAGGGAACACTGTGCGCATCATGGGGAGTCCTGACCTTTCAGATTATGCTGACTTTATCGTAGTTCCCGGGCAAGAGTCTCACTTTCTCAGAATACTGTTCTCTCACCTGAGACATGAAGGCATCGTTTCAGTACATGCCGGACTGATGAGGCCTGATTCGTCAGTTTTATCAGAGTTGAAAAACAACGCACAAGATATGGGATGCAAGATCAGTATGGAATTAGCAGAGCGCACTTATGAACTGCTCCTTCCCCGGACATGGGAAGAATATCTTCGGGCGCTTTCCGGTAAAGAAAGACATGAGATACAGAGAAAACTCAGACGACTGGAAAGCGCGGGCCGGATCACATATCGTGTTGTGGAGGAAAAAGAGGATGTTCGGTCAGCCATGGACACATTTATCAGCTTATTCCGAAGCAACGCAACTGAGAAAGCGGGGTTCATGTACCCTGTTAAGGAGTCATTCTTCCGCGCCCTCGCTGAAGCACTGGCTGAAGCCCGTATTCTCAGGCTCTCATTTCTTGATATTGACAATACGCCTGCATCTGCCACCTTGTGTTTCGACTACCGTTCAACTGTCAATATTTACAATAACGGGTATAATGAAAGATACAAATCACTCAGTGTCGGCTTGCTCTCAAAGGTATTCAGCATACGGCATAGCATTGAACTCGGCAGGAAAAAGTATGACTTCCTCAAGGGCGATGAGCCCTATAAAGTAAGGCTTGGGGGAGTCCCTGTTCAACTCTATGACTGCCGGATTGAATTTGCTTGAGGCTCATATGAAAGATAATAGAACACATCTCAGGATCGCGATGCTCAGTGTCCACTCAAGTCCTATGGGAGAGCTTGGTTCTCAGGACACAGGAGGCATGAGTGTATATATCAGGGAACTGGCAAATGAACTGGGCAAGACAGGCCACATCATAGACATCTACACGAGGGATGAAAAAAGAGGCCTGCCCGGCGAGGTGGTCCTTTCTGAGAATGTACGCCTTATACATATACCGATCGGAGGGAATGGGCATCTTTCGAAAGATATGGTCTACCCTCATCTGAATGATTTTTTCCGTTCGGTTGAAGCCCGCAGGATCAGGAATGATCTTCATTATGATCTCATTCACAGCCACTACTGGCTATCTGGCGTTGTAGGGTGCATGGCTCAACGATCCTGGAATGTGCCCCATATCATAATGTTCCATACGACCGGCATGGCAAAACGCATACACTGCACTGAAGAGAAAGAACATCCGCTTCGTATCACGACTGAAATAAAACTTGCTCATGAATGCACAGGGATCATTGCTCCAACCAAAAAGGAAAAGACATTTTTACATAAATACTTTGATGTCCCGTATGAGAAGGTCGGGGTGGTCCCCTGTGGAGTTGACCCGGAAGTATTCCACCCTGTTCAAAGAGACCTTGCAAGAAAGGAATTGGGTCTCGATCTTTCAGCGCCTGTTGTTCTTTATGTAGGACGTTTTGCTCCCATCAAGGGGATTGACAGGCTGATGCATGCGGTGGCTTATCACCGTATGTATAAGAGGAGTTTAAAACTCATACTGGCCGGAGGGGATGGCACTGATTCAGATGCGTCTGCAGGGCTCAGGCATCAGGCCCGACGGCTCGGCATACTTGACTCTGTGATATTTGAGGGGAGAGTTCCACATGACACCCTTCCTGTTTATTACAGCGCTGCTGATGCGCTCATTGTGCCTTCATATTACGAAAGCTTCGGGCTTGTTGCGCTCGAATCACTTGCCTGCGGCACCCCTGTTGTTGCCACAAGGGTCGGTGTCATAGACAGTCTGGTGCAAAGCAGCATATCAGGAGAGATCGTGGATTCGCCGAATCCTCATTCCATCGCAAATGCCCTGGAAAAGGTAATCTCACAGCAGCAGAGCAGTCTTCTTTCGCGCAAGGCTATTCGGGCAGCCGTACTTCGTTACGCATGGCCGAACATAGCATCAGCAGTACTTGATGAATACTCAGACCTTCTTCATTCGGACGATTTTGGAACTATGGTAATGAACTACCCGAAGCAAAAACCCTGGGGTATGTCCCCTCCCTTGACGGGAGGGGATGAAGGGGCAGGTGAAAAAAGCTCTTTACCCCTCTCCCACACCCTCTCCCGCAAGGGGAGAGGGTAAAATTGAAACATGGAGGTTCTCTTTGACGTTACCCGCTGATATCATGGTGATCATGGCACACCCCGACGACGCTGAATTCGGCATTGCAGGAACGATTGCCTGCTGGACAGGTTCAGGGAAACAGGTTGTTTATGTTGTCTGCACCAGCGGTGAAAAGGGAACTACTGACATCAAAATGAAAGCGGAGAAGCTGGCTCAGATCCGGGAAAAGGAACAGGTGAATGCAGCGCAGGTCCTCGGGGTGAGAAAGGTGGTCTTTTTACGATATCCTGACCAGGGACTTGAAGACGCTCCTGAATTCAGAAAGCAGATCGTACGACAGATACGGGCATACCGTCCCCATACCGTTGTAACATCAGACCCATACAGACGATATGTCTGGCACCGCGACCACCGCATCGTGGGACAGGTCGTTCTTGATGCCGCTTACCCTTTTGCAAGAGATCATCTCGCGTATCCCGACCTTTTGGAAGAAGGTTTTCAGCCGCACAAAGTTCGGGAACTGCTCTTCTGGGCTGCTGAGAGCACAAATTGCAAATACGATGTTACAAAGACCTTTGAAAAAAAGATCGCCGCCCTCCGCTGCCATAAAAGCCAGATTGCTGAAATGAAAAAGCCCGAGCTTGAGCAATGGCTCAGAGAACGTTGCCGTGAAATGGCGCAGGGAGAGAACTACGAACTTGCAGAGGCGTTTTACCGGGTGGAATTGCCGGAGTGAGACTCGGTATCATCAAGCTATAATTATTCAAGGGTAATCACTGCAAAACAAAATTCTCAATTGCAAGGATTCTATTTGTAATTGTCATATTGCCATTAAGAATTGATTTTCCGACAATGGAAGAAAAGGGACCATCATATCCACCTTCAAATGTAATCGATTTGTTAATGTCAATAGAAAGGTTTTCAGCGAATGTAGATGCCAGACATTGGATAGTATCACCGTCTCCTGCATTATCGTATGCCTCCTGAAGAGTGAAATAATATGATGGAGTTGTTATAGCGATCCTGACAGCAGGCCCTCCGGGATAGATGTTGGGGTCATTGTCATCATAATCAGTGTTGTTTAAAACATAGCTTGGTGGTCCAATTGGCTGAGTACATTGAACTAATGCAAAGACAGGGTTGCCATAACCGTCTTCGTCAGCATCCGGATACCAGAGTGTTGCTGGGTTTATAGAAGAATTGGAATCATCACAATCAGTGTTGTCTGAAACATAGCCTTCTGGTTGAGAGCAGGCCTGTAGTGAATTATTGGGGTCTCCATAACTATCGCCATCTGAATCTCTATAATAGAAAGCACTGCAAATGCCAGTGATAACTATGTCATCAACCTGCCACCACCCTGTGCAGTCTTCGTTGTAGTTGTGAAACCTAATCATTACGTTAGAATGACCGGCAGCAATAGCTGTAATGTCAATAGCCTCAGCAATAGGACCTCTGTACTGACCTGTTTTCCGCCAGATATTTGTCCAAGGACCTGCCGCACCATTAATGCTTACGTCAACATCAGCAATCACTCCCCAAAAGTCGGTCTTAAACAAGATCGTAATCGTACCCAAATTTGACATATCCACAACAGGCGTGTGCAATTCAGTATCCATTAAAGAACAATAGTAATCACTGTCAGCAATAGCGAAATTGCCTGCACCGCCTGTACGGTTGCCACGGACCCCTGGATTGTCGAAGCGCCATACAGCCCCTGTTCCGGCATTATCAATTATTGTCCATCCTGCAGGCTCCCCAGTTTCAAAAGCTTCATTTATATAGACTGCGATTGCACAGTCTAAATCATTTAGCAGACCATCACAATTATTATCCGTAATATCGCATAGTTCAGCCGCGCCAGGATTAATCGTAGGGTCTGTGTCCTCACAATCGTTCCCAGGCACTGTCTGACATCCAACAGGTTCACAACCCGTGCCAATACATTTATTATTGAGAGTTGTATCTTCTATATACGTATCACCATCATTATCGCAATAATACGTAGTCAATACTGTCGTCAGCACATCACCCCAGTTTGAGGCATTTGGGAATACACTCCCTCCGCCCTGAGGCCACATTGCACGATCCATTGTAGTGGCATCCTTATCATTTAAAAGGAAACCCATTCTGACCAGTATGTCGCCGGAAGGCGCAGAGGAAAACCCAATAGTTGTCCACGGAATTTTTACTTCAACCGTATAACCACTGTCAGTGTCCGTGTTGTTGTTATTTGTTCCATTAATCACCACTGCAGACTGCCAAGTACCATTCCATGAACTTGCAGGAGAGCCTGAAACAGTCCCTTGTGAGTCATACTGTGTATTGAGGATGTTAATGATGCCGTGATAATCATCAGGGAGCATGTATGGAGCATTGGGATT
>QZKC01000037.1 GCA_003599425.1 Nitrospiraceae bacterium
TATCCGACCTGCCATGATACTCCGACAGCCGCAGGCACCTGGCCGAACGAGTGGTGGAATAACGTGACTGAGTGGTAAGACGAATTAAGTCACACTGAGGCCTCTGATTAGAGGTTTCAGTGTGACAGAAGTAATATAATGAGATAGATTGTTTTAAACCTGAAAAATATTTCAAGTGATAGATAAGCAAATAAAATAATCAGGCGCAGTACTGGTCTTCGTCGCTTTCCTCTTCGCGAACTTCTGTCATGACTGCCCTCAGTAGTTTTTCAAGTCTTTCTCTGAGTTCTTCCAGACCTTCTGTTGTGCTCTCATCATTGCCCATTTGGATTATCCTCTCTGCTTTCGCTGTAGTACTTATCGGCAGAAATAAGAGAATGGTTAATTGAAGGTAAATATATTAATAAAATTAATGAGATCCATTGCACTAATTTAATCAAATGAGGGAATTCCTTAAACTTAGTTATTAGGTAATTGTGCCAATAACACGCCGTATAATAATCCATTCAGGCAGTATTGGCTAAATCATACAATAAAAATAGCTGGTATAAATTGCATGGAAGCTCAGCGCTGAGATATTGTTTTTATTTTCTATTATGTTATTGCAATAATAGCATCTTCTTTTGTATCTCCATATACAGTGGCAACTATATTGCTGAACCCATGGAGGTCTTTAACAAAGAGGAGGAATTAAGATGAGCAAACCAGTCAAAAAATTTATAGACAAAATTTTCAGGATTAATTCATGTGCACAACAAAAAAATGTTTCTGCAGATAAGAAAGCGAAAGAACAGAAGGAGAAAGTCCTCATGATGGCGCTGCTGTCAGGCAGTATCAGGAGGGTAAAGTAGGATGCTTTCCGTCAGTTTGTCTTGTACCAGATATTGCATGCTCCTTCGAAGGAGACCATGCAGGGGCCTTTTGGTGTTTTCGGGGTGCAGACTTTTTTAAACAGTTTACATGAAGAGGGATATGCCTTGCCGAGGATTATTGTTCCGCAAATGCAGCCGGGTATTTTTGATTCTTTGATCTCTTCAAGCCCGAAGACTGTTCTTGCGTTCTTTTCAGCATAAGTGTCTTTCAGTTCAAGGCCTGACCCGGGAATATATCCGATTCCCCGCCAGTTCACGTCCGCAACTTTAAAATACTTTTCCATAAGCCTTTGCGCCTGAGCATTTCCCTCAGCTTTTACAACACCACTATAAACATTAACTGTCCGCACCTTCCTATCCTTTAACTGCTGAAGAACTTCCATAATGCCGAGCAGCAGGTTGTCTGCTTCAAAGCCTGCGACAGCGGTCGGGATTCCGTATTTTTCAGAAAATACATTCCATGCATTGGAACCTACAATTGCGGAAACATGTCCGGGAGCGATAAACCCGTCGATGCCTATTTCAGCGTCTTTCACCAGGATTTCCATAATGGTCGGGGTCAGCCTGTGAGAGCTGAGTATGAACAGGTTATCAGGAACACCCATCTCAAGAATGCCCGCAGTTGGAGCTGTCGTGGTTTCAAAGCCGATCGAAAAGAAGACGATTTTTTTATCAGGGTTTGATCTTGCAATGTTCATGGCTTCAAATGGAGAAGTGATCATCCGGAAATTTTTCCCCTCAGCCCGTATGGAACCTTTTTGCGTGGGAACTCTCAACATATCTCCGTAGGTAACAAGGATGACGTCGTCCATTTGTGAAAGATTTATCGCATTGATGATATCGCTTTCAGGGCATACGCACACCGGGCAGCCGGGGCCGGGAATGATCTCAAGGTTTTCAGGCATCAGGCCCCTCATCCCTGAAAAGGCAATAGTGTGTTCATGCGATCCGCAGACGTTCATGATGCGGATCTTTTTGCCCGAAGGGACGAGAGAATGGATAAGTTTAATTATGTCTGTTGTCTTTTTCATTTAATCTAATACCATAGTAAATTATCCAATGCCGGTACCACAAGAGAAAGATTGGATTGTAAATATCATTGAAAATTATAACGCATATTGATAATAATAGGCGCGTTAACGGGGAATGGCTTTGCCGGGAAAGGGGGAGCCCATCTGAATTATAAAACACGACTCAATCTGGTAAATAATGAACAACAAGTTTCATCTGTAACCACTTTTAAACTTTCTTTCTTCGTTAGCAAAAGGCGCAAAGATGAAAATAGTATTGAAGACGTAGTGTTGCTCTATTTTTCTGTCACAAAAAAATGTCGCTCTGTTAATGCGGTTCGGGGGGTGAGGGGCCGGCAGATTTCTCCGCGGTGAACATTTTCATGTCCTTCATGAATGCGAGGTCTCTTTTGCTTCTTTCGGTGATCCGGTCTTCCACTTCTTCCTTGCTTAAACCCATGAGGATGCTGTATGCGTTATATTTTGTTTTGCAGAAATAGATATCAAATGGATCGCGTTTCCCTTCGGTCCTGTATATCCTGATGCCTGGAACGTCCTCTTTCTGGATATATTCGAAGTCGGTATTTATGAGAAGGGGCTCTACGTCGAGTTTGTTCTGCCACGGGATGCACGCGCCTTCCATGGTGAGGTCCGTGTCCATTATAGAGCGTACTTTCTCTGTAGCTCCGCCAACCGGGAGGATGATCTCGCCGGTAAGAGACCCGGTTATCCCGTACTTCTGGCTTACCGGGTGCTGGATGTAGTCGGAGATCAGGCCGATGTTCATAGCCACCGAAGCGCTGTCTCCCTCAACACCGTCGTGCGCCTGGATATACTCGATGTGCATCTCGTATCCCACATACGGCGCACCTACCCTGTACAGGAGTTTTTTTATTGAGGCTCTGACATTTTCGGCAGCAGCCTTAGCGATCTCGCCTATCTTCCCGGGTGCAGTGATGATGTCTGACCCTCCAGCATTCACCTGACAATGAATAGGCAGGGGCATCCCGAACATCTGCCCGCTTGCCCGTGAACGGATGACAGCGAGGCCGACTACATATCCGATGGAATCTGTCATGGAGGTTATATATTTCTTAAGGTCTTTCTTGTGCTCGAAGATTTCCTTTGAGACAGCGCCTTCGAGACTTGTATGCTCCCGGAGCGCGTTCCTGATGTGCCGCGGTTCCACAAATTCCGAATTCTCGATGATAGCCTCAAGCTCAGCTGTCTTGATTATCCCGTTTATAGGCCTCAGAATGCAGCTCAGTTTACGGTCGGACGCCCTGCAACGGAGTTCTTTTATAATTTCTGCAACGGCATTTCTCGAAAATTCCCTGACCCTGAGCTTATAGTTAAGGGGCAGCTTTTTACCGAATATCTGCTCGCTTCTTCTCCTGACCCCTGCATGCCCTTCTTTTTCTATGATCGTACCCCAGGTATGTTCAAATTCCCTGCTGAGGCTGTCTATCTCCTGTTTGACATACTGTACGGTTTGGCTAATGTTCTCCCTGCTCTCGGAGACAGAACTCTCCATATGGATTATCTCGCCCTTGTCTTCGATCCTGCTGAGGAATGCGCCGTCGCCTTCCTCCTGAAGATACCGCAGTGTGTCATGATTGCAGCACGCGATGATGATGTTATCGGCCTTCAGGTAATTCTCCGACCTGTCGGCCGCGCCGCTTCCCGTGTGCCTGCCGCCTTCCAGGATATATTTTTTATTCTGCATGATCTCAAGCAGGCTCGACATGTAGCCCTCTTTGACCAGTGTCTTCAGTTCATCGATGTAGATGATCGGCGCCTTTGCATGGGCTCCGATGTAGGCCCGCTTGTGAATCGGAGTTTGCAGATTCCCGGACTGATAGGGGTCGTGCCTGAAACCGCCCTTCATATTGCTGGAGTTCGGTTCAGAGATGCGTATCATAAGGTTTGAGTCTTTTGTCGGGTCGTGGAGGATCTCCGGTACCAGGTCGAGGAGGTGTTTTACATTTGCCGACCTGGCGCTTTGCGTCTCCTGCTGTATTTTTTCCTGTACCTTGTGATTGTTTTCCTGCATGAAAATAAATATCGCTCCGATGCCTGACAATCCTGTCAGAATGAAAGCAGGAGGGAAAAATATGCCTGCTGCGATGCTCAGCCCGGCAGTCCACAAAAGTGCGGTTTTGACTTTTTTGAGAGAAGCGATCTGTTTGTCAAGCGAGAATTCCTCGATGCTGTCTTTGGCATGGTCGATGTTCCGGTTCACCATGTCGATGAATTCTTCTATCTTCTCAGGGTTAGCATAGGCAATGCGTACATGGTTCTGGTCTTTTCCAGGATATCCCACTATTGCTTCCTTCGGCCTGATATAATCGCCAAGAGATTTATCTATAACATGGTTGAACATGTCTGCGAGCAGAGACTTGCCTGTCCCCGGTTTGCCGACGAGGAGAAGATGGCCTTTGTTCTGGGCGACCTTTCTGATAGCTTTCCTCGCCTTGTCCTGGAAAATGACCCGTTCAATAGGATCATCGGGGATGGTGATCTGTGAGGTGTTCTCAAAAAAGTTCAGATTCTTTTCGAGTGTTTGCGGATAAGTGAGGAGTTCCCTGATCCATTTGTAGTCCTCATCCCTGTAGATGTTATACATACTGAAAGCCTCTCATGGAATCAAGAAGGTACAGCCTGCCGATGTCAGATGATGGCGCCTTCTGGTTTATCTCGGAATATAATTGCGGCAACCTGCTCCGTATGGGTTCGAGCGCCTTTATATCATGGAGCACGGAAATATTGATGCACAGTTTTTGCCTTCCTGACTCGGACCTTGGCACATAATTGAATGAGACGATCCTCTGGTTATTGTTCAGCATGTTCGCGACCGCAGCCTTTTCAGTAAGGTTCATCTTGTACATGTCGAATATCTTGCGGTATGTCATGGGGAGATGTTTCTCAGTATAGCTCTGATCAAGTTTTGTTGAAAAGAAGAGCTTCAGCGGTTTCCCTTCTCCCCGCGTGCACAGTGTTAGGGACTCATTCAGTTTTGGGTCAGTCCTTATGGACTGCTCGAAAATGTGCATGTAGTTAACAAGCTCGTGATCGTTTACCGGATATTCAAGCTGATAGTTGCCATTGAGAACACAATATCGGGCCTGGTTGTTCTGTAAGTACTTTATCAGTCTGTAGTTTGTATGCGGATTATAGAGTGGGAAGCGAAAGCCCCTCATTTCGAACAGCCCCATAGAGAGATAAGCCTTATTGAAAACAACATTGACCCTCTTTGATATAGAATTCATAACATAGTTTATTTTCTCGCCTGTATTCCCCTGAAGGTTCAGTTGATAGCGGTTGCCTCCGATATCTTCGCAGACGGCTGTTACATCTTCTATGTTCTCCCTGTCCAGTGCTGCAATCTTTTTATGTGCCGGATCATATTGCCTTAGCAGTTCATTTATCTTTATGAAATGCCTGTTCAGATCGTCATCCTGAAAAGACGGAAAGCCGATCCTTGATGCTGATATGATCTCTTCAGTCAAAGCGTCTTCTTTCTCGGACGGCGCAGTTTTTTTCGGGAAAAATCTATTTTTCAGCCGGTCTATCAGCCCCGAGTGATGCGGGCGATATTTGATGCGGCAGCCGACTACCTTTTCCTCCACCGAGATAGGGTTGGGATTAAGAAGGTATCGTGCGAGTTCTGAAATCTGGTATTCCGTGACTCGTTTTGAGGCATCCTGTTCGCATATCCCGCTCAGGTCAAGGTCGGCCATTTTGCCTTCAGAAATTATCCAGATATTGTTTTGCTCTTTCATAGATGATTTTTCTTTATCTCAGAATAGTATTATTATCGGCTTAGCCGGGTCAATCCATAAGTATTAATGAAATATTTTTTAAAATATTATTGCATTTCACATATCATTCTTAAGTTTCCCGGAAAAGATACGATATGATAACTAAGGAGCACGGTCATGGAAATGTTTAAAAGGCCTGAGATCAAAGAAGATCATCCCATAAGACAACTTTTCAGGAATGCCCTGGAATACAGTTTCAGGCTCAATCCGTCAGATAAAAGAGGGATAGCTGATTATATAGAGGAACAGATCCTGTGTGAATTTATTCAGGCTGACAATCTCTACAGGGTAAGGGATACCGAGGGCAGGAGGCTTGATGATATGGCTGATATGCTTGCTGAAGGCGATGTGCTGCAGAACGCGCAGAGTTTTGAGCAGGAATTTCATGTTCACAAGCATATCGGGGATTTTACGCTTTTTATGCTCGGCATGTTTCCCTCAGCTCTTTGCGGAAGAACGGGGAAAGAATTATTGCTTGGCAGCATTGTAGTGCCAGGGACGAATATTTCTGAGCTTTACATTTTGCAGGGGCAGAGGTCTTACAAGATCGCATCGGAATTTGTCCACAAAGAGCTCTTCATGGAACTGTCCAGAAATTTTCAGAAATACCAGTCTGTGATCGAACTGGTGAGGACATATCTCGAATCCGCAAGATGTTCTGAGTTTCTCAAAACAAAAAGGATAATCGGCGGAACAGGCTGAAGCTGTTATCTTTTCTCGTCACTATATTTTGATCAATGGCTGTCTCCATCTCAAATTTGTGAATAATCAGGCTTGACACATCCCCATCTTGCGATTGACTTTTACAATTTGTTAAGGGTAAAATGAGCTACCACCAATGGATGATCACAAATTAAAAGTATTTTGCATCGTTGCGGAAACAAAAAGCTTTTCAAGGGCTTCTGAAATAATTCGTCTCACCCAGCCAGCCGTCAGCCTCCAGATACAGGCCCTTGAAGAAATGTACGGCACTAAGCTCTTCAACCGTTCAGGTTGTGTAATAACCTTGACCCCTTCCGGAGAGCTGCTCTACAAATATGCTAAAGAGATCAACTCATTGTATGAAGCCGCGGAAAAAGAAATTGGGGGGATCACCGGCCTCGTAAAAGGAGTGATCACGGTCGGCGCCAGCTCAACCATAGGCAATTATGTTCTTCCATATGTAGTATCCGACTTCAAGAGAAAGTTCCCAAAAGTCGGGGTGCATATTCATGTCGGCAACACGAAGACAGTTATAGAGTTCCTGAATGCCGGGAGTGTAGATGTCGGACTTGTGGAGGGTGATGTCAATAAGCAGAAACTCCTTCTGGAGAAATTGATCCCGGACGAAATGGTCCTGATCATGTCTCCTTACCATCATCTTGCAAAGAAAACACATGTATCCATCATGGAACTGTCCAAGGAACCGCTGATCTTCAGGGAAGAGGGGTCAGGCACAAGAGAGGCGATTGAAAAATATCTGTCAAAGCACGGCATCACGCAACAGAACCTGAAGATATCACTTATAATGGGGAGTACGGAATCTATCAAGAGCGCTGTAGAGGAGGGACTCGGCGTTTCCATTATGTCACGATGGGCGGCCCGGAAAGAATGCCGTTACGGGAGCCTGAAATCCGTGGTGTTCAAGGAAGATAAATTCGTTAGGGACTTCTCCCTGGTCTGCAAGAAGTCAAAAGAGCCTTCTCACACGGTCGAGCAGTTCATGGGATTCTTGAGACGGTATCCTTTCAACAAGCTCCTGAACACGTCGTAACCTTTTTCATCCAGCTTCAGGGAACATTGTTTTATCCGCTGATCACCAGATTATTGATGAAATCCATCGAACTCAGTTTGTGAAATATTGTCTTTATTGCGTTCTTGTCCCGGCAGGAGACCGTGATATTATAGGTCAACTCGCCCTTTGATCTGCTTTTCTCAAAGTTGATGGAATGGATGTGAAAGCCGTGCTCCAGGATTGCGGCCGTGATGATGTTTTCTCTGTCTTCATTTAGTGGGGTTGATATGCTGATGATCTTGTACCTCTGCACCTTGATCTTTTTTTCGACGCTCCTCAGTGACATGAGCGCTATGATCGTGATGACCGCGGTAGATATCCCTTCGAGATATAATCCGCCCCCGATCGCGAGGCCGATAGCGGATACGATCCAGATGGACGCCGCTGTTGTAAGCCCTCTTATAGCAAAACCGCTTTTGACAATTACTCCCGCCCCTAAAAAACCGATGCCGATCAAGGCCCCGGCAGAGATCCTTGCCGGATCGATCCTGAGCGTGGGGTCGAGGCTGTGGATATGAAAGTAATAATTCTCTGAAACGATCATGATCAGCACCGATGCAACACAAACGATCAGTTGGGTCCTGAAGCCTGCAGCCCTTCCGTGCACTTCCCTTTCAAAACCGACAATGCCTCCTATGAGCGCGCCAAGGAACAGACGAATGAAGATTTCATATGTGGGGATCATATGCATTCATTATAATTAAGCGCTGAAGCAGTGTCAAAGGTTTCAGATGGCAAATAATTCCTTTGAAAAGGTATAATTTTCTGTACTTGCCATGAATGAGAAATATTCATGTGGAACAGGGAAGGAGAGATATATTTTGAGGATCGAAAAAGATACGATGGGCGAAGTCGAGCTTCCTGATAATGTTTATTACGGCGCCCAGACAAAAAGGGCGGTGGAGAACTTTCCCATCAGCGGCATAAGTCTTCCAAGGCGGTTTATCAGGGCACAGGGCGTGGTCAAGCTTGCCGCAGCGCGTGCTAACGGCGCCCTGGGTTTACTGGACAAGAAAATCCTTAAAGCTGTTGAAAAAGCGGCACTTGAGGTGATGAACGGTACACATGACGAGCATTTTGTCGTTGATGTCTACCAGGCAGGAGCCGGCACGTCCCAGAACATGAACGCCAATGAAGTGATAGCAAACAGGGCGATCGATATATTAAGAGGGGAAAAAGGCGATTATAAACGCATCCATCCGAATGACCATGTGAACATGGCCCAGTCCACGAACGATACCATCCCTACTTCAATATACATATCTGCATATGAAGGACTGAAGGAAGACCTTCTTCCTGCGCTCAAAAATCTGAAAAGCGTGCTCTCTTCCAAGGCACGCTCATTCGACAATATCGTGAAAGCCGGGCGAACACATTTGCAGGACGCTGTTCCCATAAGGCTTGGGCAGGAGTTCGGAGGCTATGCAGAGGCGATCCAGCAGGATATCAACCGCATATCCCGCGCTTCAAGCGCCCTGCTATACCTGCCGGTCGGCGGCAACGCTGTCGGCACCGGTATAAACGCAGGCCCTGGGTTCAGACAGTCTGTTATCAGGGAAATAAGGAAGATCACAGGTGTCAATTTCAGGAGCTGTAAAAATCATTTTGAGGGTATCCAGAACGTGAATCCCGCACTCGAGGCCAGTTCATCGCTTCGGGGGGTGGCAGTAACGCTCATCAAGATATCCAATGATATACGTTTGTTGAGTTCCGGCCCCCGCACAGGCTTTGCAGAGATAATACTCCCTCCCGTGCAACCAGGTTCATCGATCATGCCGGGCAAGGTCAATCCGGTCATGGCCGAGATGCTCAACATGGTTTGCTTTCAGGTGATAGGCAATGATACGGCGATCGCATATGCAACACAGGCTTCACAGCTTGAACTGAATGTCATGATGCCGCTGATAGCATATAACCTGCTTTTTTCGATCCAGATCCTTGCCAATGGCGTGACAGCCTTTACCCTGAAGTGCCTTCAGGGGGTCAAAGCGGATGCAGACAAGTGCAGGATCTTTGCAGATACAACACTTGCAATGGCTACAGCCCTGAATCCCGTGACCGGGTACTCGTATGCTGCTGAGATCTCAAAGGAAGCATATAGAACAGGGAAGACTGTAAAGCAGGTAGTTATTGAAAAAGGTGTATTAGATAAAAAGGAAGCAGACCGCATCCTTTCACCTTTGAAACTCACGGGCAAATAGATGTTGCTCTTACAATACCCGGGAAATACTATCCTGCGACAAGCAGGCTTGTAAATGTTATCTCTTTCAGTGGCGCACGTTGTGTAAAATTAATTAACAAAGTCAACTGCCTGAAAATAAATGAAAACATTATTTTTTAAGCAATTCAGATTGTGTCATGTCGACTAAATTTACATATATAAAAACAATATATTAAAAAAGATGAATTATTTCAGTGTATTACGCTTGGGCTGGGTTTTTGCTAAAAAATAACAGGGTTTTCGATATTTCATCATCCCTACTCAAGGTTGCGCGGTAATTATTGCCGGTCTGCCCTGGAATTATCAGAGTACTTATCACGTCAGGCTTCAAGAGAAACAATGATAAAAGATAATGATATGTCGACATTGGGAAAAATTTTTTCTTCCAAAGAATGGGCTGATTTTTTTAATTCCCTGAGTGATACCATACATTTTGAGCTGCAGGTGTTCAGTGAAGATAACGCCTTGCTGTATGCGTCCAGGGAGCACCCTGTCTGTAAATTCATCAGAGACTCGCAGTTGAAAGATCTCCAATGCCCTGCAGCGTGCAGGGAACCAGCAATGCAATCTTCAAAACCGGGCGAACCTGTTATTTACAAATGCAAGGCGGGATTGACAGTCTTCTCTTTTTTCTTGGAGCGGTCCGGGGAAAAGGTATGTGTCAGAGGAACCGGCGGATTCGCTTCATATGAAGACCTGCTTGAATTCATCAGATTGGCAAAGATATATAATCTTCCTTCACTGCCCACTGATATACCTATGGTTTTTTATGGAACCGACTATGTAAACACTGTTGCACATTATGTCTGTCTTGTGATCAGCAGGCTTCTCGTCAACTTTGATGAAAAAACCAGGATAGAAGAGAAATTTCTCAGGATGACATCACTGTTTGACAGCAGCACATTCGTAACACTGTCCAGGAACCCGGAACTGATGCGCAGATACGTGCTGGACACCCTTGAGTTCATCCTCGGCCCGGTGTCTTCGACCCTGATGGTGCTCAATCGCAAGACCCTTACATATGCAAGCGTATACAGCATAGGCAGACACAGAGATGATTTTTCCAATTTTTACATTGACGCGCAGTCGCCGCTTATGGATGAGATGTTTCAGACAA
This sequence comes from Nitrospiraceae bacterium, assembly GCA_003599425.1. Taxonomy (GTDB): domain Bacteria; phylum Nitrospirota; class Thermodesulfovibrionia; order UBA6902; family UBA6902; genus SURF-23. The sequence continues at coordinate 10,816 of QZKC01000037.1, forward strand.
AATCCTATATATATTCTCAAAATCTGAAAGCGCCGGTCCCCGAAGGGCCTCTGCAGAAAATGGAGGCGTTCTATTTCTTCCCGATCTTTACGGAAGGACAGATAGAAAAGGTCATCGGGATCTTTGACCGGAAGCTGACCCGCGAAGATGTGAAGATAATGAATGCCTTCACGGATTATCTGCACCTGAATTTTGAAAACAGGAGGTTTCGTGAGTACGTGAACAAACTGAAAAAGGCTGATGAGCGCTTTGCGTACTTCCTGGATTTTTCAAACTCAATAGCATCGGTCTTAAGCAAGGAAAGGCTTTTCCATACACTCGTTGAGAAATCCCTGCAGCTACTGAACGCGGAGCAGGGATCCCTGATGCTTCTCGACAATGATACATCTGAACTGGTGGTGGAGGCAAAAAAGAGTGTGGATGAGACCGTACAGGAGAGGATGAGGCTAAAGAAGGACGAGAGCATTGCCGGGATCGTTATTGATACGGGAGAGCCTCTTTTAGTGAATGATATCGAGAGGGACCCGAGGTTCAGGCGTGAGAACAGGTACCGTTACAAGACCAAATCATTTATGAGCCTTTTGCTGAAGATCGATGACAGGGTGAAAGGGGTGCTGAACATATCTGACAAGGCTCATGGAGATGTCTTCACAGAAGATGACCTGAAGATATTGCAGTCCTTTGTCAATAATGCGGCTATCGCGATCGAAAGAAGCCTGCTTTATAAACAGGCGGAAGAGCTCAAGCAGTTATCCATAACAGACCCCTTGACCGGGATCTACAACCGGCGGTATCTGAACCACCGGCTTTCAGAAGAGATCACCCGTTACAACCGGTACAAGCATTCTTTCAGCTTCATGATGCTGGACCTCGACAAGTTCAAGGAGTATAACGATACGTTCGGACATATTTCAGGGGACAAACTGATAAAGGCGCTGGCAACCATCATGGAGAAATCTCTCAGGAATGTCGATATTGCCGCGCGGTTCGGTGGTGACGAGTTTGTTGCTATTTTCCCCCAGACCACAAAGGAGGACGCCATTCATATTACGAACAGGCTTAAGGAGAAGATCGATAAGGCCTTTCAGCAGGAGGGCTTTGAAATGCAGTTGACGATCAGTATGGGGCTCACTACATTTCCTGATGACGCGACATCGGTCGGGGAACTCCTCGAAAAGACCGACCAGGCCCTGTACCTCGCCAAGAAGGGTGGAGGAGATAAGGTTATGTATCTTTGAAATTGAAACCCTGATAAAAATCAGGAATGTCTGCAATAAACATAAATGATCATCACGAAAGGAGCGGGAAAATTAAGGATCAAAATGCATAAACAAAAATTGTGGAAGGGCGGATTTCCAGCTAAAATAAATCCCTTTATTTTGCTTTTTGATTTTTACATTTTTCATTTCAATTTACTATGCCGTCACATTTTACTGTGAAAAACTATTTTGACAGGACCCGTGAACTCGAAGTTCTCGGGAACCTTCCTGCGGAAGCGCTATCAGGCAATGCATCGGGTATTTTTCTGTCAGGCAGAAATGGTATAGGCAAGACAGAACTTCTGAGGCAGGCATTTTATTCCTGTTTTCATAAGCAGAACGAAGCAGTCCCGTTTTTCTATACCATGAAAACAGCATTGACATCCATAGAAAATTTCTCAAGGGATTATTTCAGCTCCTTTATCATGCAGAGCCTTGCTTTCCTGAGAAAAGATATCGCGCTGATCGACTCCTGTGTGTACTCCCTGGAAGACCTCCTTCATATTTCAAAAAATTCAGAGGTGCAATGGGTCGCTGATATCGTGCAGAAATACGAACAGGCAAGGAATGAAGGCGACCGGCTCAACCTTTTCCTTTCAGCCATTTCCGCTCCGTATCAGAGTTTTCTGATGAGCGGCAGGCCCGTAATTGTCATGCTGGATGATTTTCACAAGATGAGGAAGTTCTGCGAGATCAACGCAGTGGACAATAATAAAGACTTCTGGATGCTTTTTGAGACATCCGTGAAATCCCGTCACACCCCTCATATTTTCACCGGAAATCAGGCGGAGCTCAGCAAGATGTTTTTTGAAGATACATTGTTCGGCGAACATCTTGAACTTTTCAATCTGTCAGGCCTGGCGCAGGACGATGCGGCAAAATATTTTACCATGCTTTCAGAAACCTATGGGCTGGATATCAGGATCGACCTGTTCGATTATATAGAATTGTTCGGCGGGTCTCTTTACTACATCAGGAACTTTGTGCAGGCTGCCCGGCAGTCGTCCGGCGTCCTTTCAGAAGACAATTTCTGGCTTATATATCTCAGTGAGATAACAAAAGGCAAGACGTTCAAGTACTGGACATCCCTTCTGAAGAGCTATATACACCAGCTTGAGCTGAAAAAACTTTCGCTCAGATTTCTGTATCATCTTTGCAGGGACAAATATCCGGTGGTGTTATCGGAACTTCCTCACGAGGAGGCGTTCACCGAGGAAGAAAAGGAACAGATAATCAATCTGCTTCAGGCGTCAGGTGTTATAGAGACTGGATTCAGTGAATTTGAGGTCGCTGATGACAGGATACTCATCGATATTGTCAGGGCATTGTACCTCAAGGAAATTGGCATGCAGCCCTGGGGCAGGATCAAAGAGGCGCTTATAGGCGACAGGCAGCAGCGGCGCACCAGCCCTTCCGATAAGACGCCATCTTTTACGATGACATTCCCTGCAGCGATGAAGGCGGAACTTGTAGCAGTAAAATCCATTGAGTATATCGCACAAAACTTTCAAGTCCCTCCGGTCATGACCGGGCAGTTACAGATCGCACTTGCTGATCTGTTCGCAAATGTTATCAGTTCATCGGCGGCAGATACAGAAAAATATTTCATGAAATACGAGTTAAAAGATAATATCTTCTCTGCTGAAATAATAGTCCCTGCCTCACACATCGCGCTGTCGGACACTGACCGGGAACGGGTAAGCATGCATCTTGACGGTTTGAATGTGGAGAGTTCGGCGGGCAGTACAAAGATCACACTCCTGAAAGACATCAGCAGGAGTTTTGCCCCCGCTTCCTGACTTTGACGTTCATACGACTATCCTTGCATTCACAAAGAGAGGACTGTCTCAGGACTTCTCTAATCGCCACAAAATAATAACAGTCAGTAATCAGCTTTCAGCTATCAGAAAGAACGGGAAGTAGTATTTATTAGCTGACCGCTGATAGCTCATCGCTCTATTCAGCATTCCTTCGCCAGCCGCACCTTTGTGCCCTTGTCCCTCTGCGCCTTTACCCATGTAACCCCTCAGTTATGTGGGGACTTATTTTTCATTCCGGCTTGTCCGGAATCAAGCTTGTAAGGCTGATTCCCGACGCGCTTCGCTTGCGGGAATGAC
>QZKC01000020.1 GCA_003599425.1 Nitrospiraceae bacterium
TCCAAATGGTGGGGCAACGGACTGCAATAACAGCAGCCCTGCAGTGAACCCCGGAGCAGCAGACGCCAACTGTGACGGAGTGGACAATAACTGTTCAGGGGCCGCTGATGAGCAGTACGTGCCAACAGCAACGAGCTGCGGGGCAGGGGCATGTTCAGCAACAGGACAGAACATTTGTGCAAGCGGAACAATAGTGAATACATGTACCCCGGGAATCCCTGGGGTGGAAGGTCCGATGGGGGTGCCGGTTTGCAGTGACAGTATAGACAACGACTGTGATGGTGCAACTGACTCCTCAGATCCCGGATGTTTGACGTCATGCCTTGACGTGGACGGAGACGGGTATGGGGCCAATGGTGACGCATCGTGTCCCAATGGGACAGCAATAGACTGTAATGATAATGCTCCGAATATAAATCCGGGAGTATCAGACACGGACTGTAACAGAGTGGACGAAAACTGTTCAGGGACAGTAGATGAAGGATATACACCGACACCCTCAACATGCGGTATCGGGGAATGTACGAGAAGCGGGCAGAACGTGTGTCAAAATGGTGTGGTAGTGAATGCATGTACACCAGGAGCGCCGCAGACAGAGAGCTATACGGTGCCGTTGTCCTGCAGCGACAACAAGGACAACGATTGTGACGGGCTGACGGATATGGCAGACGCGGGCAGTTGCAACCCGCCGGATGTGGATAATGACGGGGACGGGATATCAGAGAATCAGGGGGACTGTGACGATACAAATAATAAGGTATATCCCGGGGCGCCAAGGATCTGTGACGGCAACGATAACGACTGTGACGGAAGGCTGGACTTCAGCACAGATGTGGATAATGATAAAGATGGATTTCCGATATGCGTAATGACAGGATATACGGTTGGAGACTGCAATGATAATAATGCGAATATAAATCCCAGTAAGAGGGAGTTGTACGGGACAGCACTCTGCACTGATGGGATAGACAACGATTGTGACAAGAGGATAGATGCGCTGGATACAGACTGTCAGACCCCATGTCCTGATGCAGATGGCGATGGTTACAGCAAAAATGGGAGCGTGTTCTGTCCAGGAGGGCCGCAGCCTGACTGCGATGACAATAATGCAGCTATCAATCCGGGAGCATTGGACACTAACTGCAACGGTATGGACGAGAACTGTTCAGGTGCAGCGGATGAAGGCTATGTAACGGCAGCAACGACATGCGGAGTGGGAGCATGTTCAGCAACAGGACAGAGTCAGTGTCAGAATGGGACACTGACAGATACCTGCGCGCCTGGAGCGCCTGTATACGAAGGGCCGCAAGGGGCGGCAGTATGCAATGACGGAATAGATAATGACTGTGATGGAACAACAGACAATGCAGATACGAGCTGTTTAACGCCATGCCAGGATGCGGACGGAGACGGATACGGAGCTAATGGTGACCCTGCATGTCCGATGGGGACAGCGATAGACTGTAACGACAACAATGCAAACGTAAATCCTGCAGCAACGGACACGAACTGTAACGGAGTGGATGATAACTGTAATGGGACGGCAGATGAAGGGTATGTGCCGACTGCAACTTCATGCGGGATAGGAGTATGTGCGGCAACAGGTCAGAATGTATGCCAGAACGGTTTGGTAGTAAACACCTGTACGCCTGGAGCGCCGCAGACAGAGAGCTATACAGTTCCTGCGACATGCAGTGACGGAACAGACAACAACTGTAACGGACTTACGGACATGGCAGATGTGGCAGCGTGCAACCCGCCGAATGTGGACAATGATGGAGACGGTTATTGCGAGATAGGGCCATGCCAGGGCGGAGCTGCACCGGGAGATTGTGATGATACGGACAATAAAGTATTTCCCGGAGCGCCGAGGATTTGTGATGGCAAGGACAATGACTGTGACGGAAGGCTTGATTTGAGTACAGACGTTGATAACGACAAGGACGGGTTCCCGATATGCGTAATGTCATGGGCAGGCTACACCAAGGGCGACTGCAATGACAATAACCCGAATGTTAACCCCGGCAAGACAGAGGGGCCTTATGGAGAAACTACGTGCAGTGACGGAGTGGACAATAACTGTGACGGCAAGACAGATGCAGCAGACGCAAAATGTATAATCACTCCGTGCGGGACCAAAAAAACATCCCCCAAAGGCGGGCCGCATTTTTTCACGCTGCTGAATCAGGATGGAACGATACACTCTGACAACGCGGCGCTTGATTGCGGGAAGTGCCACAATGGGAGCAATTTTACTGATCCGATACGGTATCAGTGCCAGAGGTGTCATGCCGATACCGCTGACACATCAGATCCTTTGAATGGGGTGATCAAGGTACAGTATCCGCTTAACAAACCATATGGATATGGATCAGCTCCGAATGTGAAGGGGCATTCTTCAACTTTGCTGGGTACGAGATACAGCACATGGACGCCTGACTGCACTACCTGTCACAATCCGCATGTACAGGAGCAGAACTATTACTGGGGGACGACTTATGACAAGTACATAAAATTCTATTTATGTTTTGACAATACAGCGAACGGCGGGGGGAATTTCGCAGATCGTATCAAGTTTACAGCACCAAGTGGAGCGGGTTCATTCGCTGATGGGGCGCCACATAATGAGAATGTGTGCGAAGTTTGCCATACCAATGCATATCACCATCGGAGAACAGGCACCGCGCCTGGAGACCTCGATACAGGGAACAATTACATCGGCCATAATGACGGCGTCAACTGCACGACCTGTCATCTCCACAGTGAAGGCTTTAAACTTAGCTGTGGTACCTGTCATGATGTACCGCCTCCGACAGGCACGCATCTGAAACATTTCTCAGGGATAACGGACCAGGCATCATATGGAGGCACCGGCAGTGCCCAGAATGTGACAGCATTCTCAACAGAATATTTATTTGACTGTGGCAACTGTCATCCGCTCGATCCATCAAAACACAGCAACCACGTGTCGAACACCGGGGGCGGAGATGCGGAAATAGAGCTCTACAACCCAGGCGCGCCAGTTGGTTCCATAAAATCACTGAACCTTCCAGCAGCAACTTATACCCCTGGGCCAACAGTGTTCACTGACTCTAAGGGCATGAAATATACACAGGGTACATGCAGCAATGTCTATTGTCACAGCGGCCCTGAGTTTACAACAAGCGGGAGCGTGCCTCTCCCGACACCCGGGACGGCTCCAAACATTCACCCGCTGACATATAATCCTCCGTGGGAGAGCTTTGCGATCTCAACGAGACATTACAATACACCAACGTGGGGAGTGGATTCTCTTGGCTGCAATGGATGTCATGGTTATCCGATTCTGACCCAGTATCCTGCGGTCTCTGCAGGTGTCGGCGACAGCCATGCATGGATTGATGACTACGGCTATCTTGATCTCCATATGTGGAATATGGCTTTTGACCCGCTTCAGTGCAGCGCCTGCCATTACAACACAGCGAGAGACGCTTATACATGGACAAGGACTGATTACAGCATAACCCTTGGCGATATCCCGATCTTCAATAAATCAACGCACGTGAACGGGACAAAGGATATTGCATTTACGCCTGATCCTGTTGTTTATCAGACAAGCACAGGCCCTAAAGCAAAGAACCTGTCGACTGCTACATATGACCCAAATACAAAATCCTGTTTCAATGTAGCATGTCATAAATTTCAGACTGGAGTAAAATGGGGTGGCCCTTACAGATGGTGGAACAGCTATGAATGCGATGTCTGCCACCAGAATTTATAGGGGTTTGATTTATCAAACCCCTATCTGGCCTTTGCAGGAATGACAAGACAGGGTTCTTTATTTATGAACTATTAGAACACGTTAAGGTAGCGTTACTGATATTCCACGATCTTCCCTGCCACAGCATATTTGCCTTCTGACTGAGTTGTCCTGACTATCTCAACTCTTGCTTTCAGGGGGGCGAACCGCTTGTTATTTGTGGCAAGAGTGATAACTACCGAATCTCCTTTGGAAAGAAACTGTTCGGTGATGAAAAAGATGCCTGAGTGGCTGAGGTTCGTGCAAAATCCCGTATACTTACTGTTATCACGACCGGCAAACAATAGGTTAGCATTAATCGTGAATCTGGGGTATTTTCTCTTTTCCATGAATTGAGGTTCTGCCTGCAGCATTGTTCATCCTCCATACAGTGATATAAGCAGTGTTATTAGTTTAACACAGATCGAGGTTTATACGAGATCTACCCCGCCTCAGCGGATCAACAAAAAACGGGGAAATAATATCTCTGGGCTGACCGCTGATGGCTGGTAGCTGACAGCTTATATACCTTTGTGCCTATGTGCCTTCCATTGGAACGGAGTTCACTATGAATTATCCCGAATAAGTTTTGCGGCGTAAAAAATATTTGCAATTACAGTTATTCTCATTATAATAGACGAAAAAAAGGAGGAACTATGGATGCGACTGAATGCATAAAAACACGGAGGAGCATCAGGAAGTTCAAACATGAACCGGTACCGAAGGACATTTTGCTGAACGTCATTGATACTGCAAAATGGAGCCCTTCATACAAGAACACGCAGCCGTGGGAGGTCGTGATTCTTTCAGGCAAGAAAAAAGATGCACTGTCTCAGATACTGATAAGCCTGCTTGAAAAAGATGAAAAGCCATGTCCCGACATCCCTGAACCGCTCTCATGGCCTCCTGTTCAGGACGCGCGAATTGCTGATCTTTACACGAAGCGCGCGGAGGCATCAGGGATAGACCTTAATGACCCGGAGATTTTAAAAAAGGCCAAGAAAGCAAATTTCAGCTTCTATGGAGCGCCTCACGCAATCTACCTATTTCAGGAATCGTCGCTCCCGTTATGGTCACTCTTTGATTTTGGTCTGTTCGCCCAGAGCCTCATGCTCGCTGCGCATGCTCATGGGCTTGGGACTGTACCGCAGGCCTTTGCCACAGATTACGCGAAAGATGTAAAGAAATTTCTCCATATCCCTGATTCGAAAAGACTGGTGCTTGGCATATCCATCGGATATCCAGACCTGGGATCTCCGGCAAATGCCTTCAGGACAAGCCGGGTTTCGTCAGATGAGATCGTGGAATGGATCGAATAGATCGCGGTTTTCCTTGACACGCAGGGAGGATGTGTTATTCTGGATAATAAAGAGCAAGGCGGGATTTAAATGAACAAAAATATCGGTTTTGTCGTATTTGTATTCATCGCTGTACTGGCGGTTTTTATGTCCGGGTCAACGGTCATCAATCTGTATATTGACTGGCTTTTCTTTCATGAGACCGGATTCCCCGGAGTATTCACAACGGTACTTGCCAACAAAATCATTGCAGGGATACTGTTCGGGTCTGTCTTCCTGATCTTCTATCTCGCTAATATATATTTTGCCAACAAGGCCAGCTTCCCGCTCAGGGACCTTCATATATTCGGAGATACCATTCATCCGACAAGAACTTTTTCTATGGAAAAACCCGTTAAATGGTTTACGTGGCTCGGCGGTGTTTTCATGGCCTTTCTCATCGGGCTGTTCGGCGCATCCAGATGGGAAGACCTGCTTCTGTACAAGAACAGGATCGATGTGGGGATGCAGGACCCGGTGTTCAGCCGGGACATAAGTTTTTATATGTTCACCCTTCCTGTGATCGAGACCTTTAAAGCCTTCTTAGTGCTGGCTGTTGTCGTGACAGTCATAGCGGCCGCTGTTAGCTATTTTCTGCGCGGCGGGATTTCGGTATCGGAAAGGAATATATCCCTTCATCCTGCAGTCAGAAAACACGCCGGGGTATTCGGCGTTATCATCTCCGGAGTTGTTGCCCTGCACTTTTACACTGAGGCGTACAAGCTCTTATTTTTAGAGCGTGGAGTCATCTTTGGCGCGGGATACACGGATATCCATGCGCGCCTTTTTACTTTTAGGCTGCTTTCACTGCTCTCCCTTGCTACCGGTGCGGCATTCATTGCCGCATCTTTCAGAGGTTCATTTAAGTGGATACTGCTGCCTGCGGCCGCTGCAGGGCTGATCTATATCGGGGGAATTATTATTTATATCCCGTTCATCCAGAAATTTAGAGTAGCCCCCAATGAACTTGAGCTTGAGACCCCATTTATCGAACATAACATCAGGTTTACACGGTTCGGTTATGACCTGGACAGGATCGAACTAAAGACCTTTGACACAGATTATGACCTTGATGAAAAAGAAATAGTGAAGAACGATGCGACCATCAAGAACATACGTCTATGGGACAACAATCCCCTCCTGCGAACCTACAGCCAGCTACAGCAGATAAGAACCTATTACAAATTCACTGATGTAGACAATGACAGGTATACGATCAACGGAGATTATAAACAGGTCATGCTTTCGCCGAGGGAGCTTTCATACAGCGATCTGCCAAGCAGATCCTGGATCAACGAGCGGCTCGTTTTCACACACGGCAACGGATTGGCCATGGGGCCGGTGAACAGCATAACGAAAGAGGGGCTGCCTGAATTCATCGTGAAAGATATCCCGCCTGTTACCAACGCTGATATTCGGATAACGAGGCCGGAAATTTATTATGGCGAGATCCCGAATGATTACGTCATAGTGAAGACCAAGGTCCAGGAATTCAGTTATCCGACCACGACCGGAAATGTCTATACACGATATGATGGAAGAGGAGGAATTGAGCTGTCATCGTTCTTCCTCCGCTCCATCTTTGCGATGAGATTCAATACAGCGAAAATATTCCTTTCAACGGACATTACTTCCGAAAGCAGAATTCTCATGTACAGAGGGGTCAGGGAGAGGATCTCAAAAATAGCGCCATTTCTATTGTACGATTCAGACCCCTATATGGTCATTTCCGGAGACGGGAAACTCTACTGGATGATAGACTGCTACACGGTTTCGAGGAATTTGCCTTATTCGACCCCGGTGAGCCGTAACATTAACTACATCAGGAATTCCGTCAAGGCTGTCATCGAAGCATATGACGGGACTGTTGATTTTTACGTCAGTGATGCAGAAGACGTTCTCATAAAGGTCTACTCGCGCGCATTCCCCGGCCTGTTCAAGCCGCTGCAGGAAATGCCTGCAGACCTGAGGAAGCACATCCGTTACCCCCAGGGCATGCTGGAGGTGCAGGCAGGGATGTTTGCGTCCTACCATATGACTGACCCCAAGGTCTTTTACAACAAGGAAGACCTGTGGGAGATCCCATCCTACAGTGACAAGCCCATGGAGCCATACAACACTATCATGAAGCTGCCCGGAGAACAGAAAGAGGAATATATCCTTCTGATACCTTATACACCTTCCAAGAGAGACAACCTTGCAGCCTGGATGGCAGCGCGGTGCGATATGCCCAATTACGGGAAACTGATCATATATGTCTTCCCCAGGGACAGGCTGGTATATGGGCCGAGGCAGGTGAATGCACGCATTGACCAGGACGCTTATATCTCTCAGCAGATAACCTTGTGGGGGCAGATCGGTTCACAGGTTATCAGGGGGAGTCTCCTGATCATACCGATAGAAAATTCCCTTCTCTATATCCAGCCGTTGTACTTGTCTGCGTCCGACAAGGTCGGTTTACCCGAGCTCAGGAGGGTAATCGTCGCCTATAAAAACAAGGTTGTCATGGAAGAAAACCTCGAACTTGCGCTCCAGCGGTTATTCGCCGGGGTCGAAGCGATGCCTGCCGTAAAAGAAAAACCATCTGAACAGGTGCGGGTTAGGCCGGACAACCTCGAACGCGAAGCGTTACGGATCTACGAAAGGGCCCTGCAGATGCAGAAAAGCGGCGACTGGGCAGGTTATGGAGAACAACTCAAAAAACTTGAGAATATTTTGAGGGAAATGGCCCGGTAGGGCAGGGGCAAAAAAAATGGTGGAGGTGAACGGGATCGAACCGATGACCCCCTGCTTGCAAAGCAGGTGCTCTCCCAGCTGAGCTACACCCCCAACCACATCTATTTTAGATTTTAAATCTTAAATTTGCAATTTCAAATTTATTTACTGGTGGGCCTAATTGGAGTCGAACCAATGACCTCACCCTTATCAGGGGTGCGCTCTAACCAGCTGAGCTATAGGCCCTCTCATATTTAAAATGAGACTCAAAACGAGATATTAAAAATACCTCAAAAAAAGATTAATTGTCAATTCAGCCTGCCGCCTCATACATAGAAAACAGGGCGTGCTTTCTATTTGCAATTAGTGCTGGGATATGGGAACCCAAAAAGGGAATATTGAATTTTCAGGCTCATATGGTGATAATGGAACTAAATTCCTTCAATATCAAGGAGAGTTTTATCATGCCTTCTATCTCACTAAAAAAACTGAAACCTTTTGCAGCAGAAAAAATAAGGCCTTTTCTCGATGAGATTCTGAGTGCGTATCAGGAAGAGATCCATTCGATTTACGTCACAGGCTCATCAATTACAGACGATTTTAAGGAAAAGACCTCTGACATCAATTCTCTAATCGTATTGAAAGAAATGAACCTGAAGTTCATAGAATCCCTTGCGGTCCTTGGGAAAAAATACGGCAGGCACAGGATCGCTGCGCCCCTGATGATGACGCCGGAATACATAAGAACATCGCTCGATGTATTCCCCATCGAGTTTTTGAATTTTAAACTCATTCATGCGACAGTGTACGGAGAGGATATCCTCGAACCGCTTGAGATCAGCAGGATGGACCTGCGGCATCAGTGCGAGAGGGAGCTGAAGGTCAAACTTGTAGCGTTGAGGCAGGGATACATTTCATCTCTTGGAGACAGGAAGGTGATCGCGGACGGCCTTGCAAGGTCTATCACGGGATATATACCTCTTTTCCGGGGGATAATTCTTCTGCTCGGCAAACAGCCGCCTGTAAGCCAGTATGAGGCGATCAGCGCTCTTTCCGAAGCAGCGGGGGTTGAAACCGCAGCTTTCTCGAACGTGCTCAGGGTCAAACACGAGAAGACGAAATTTTCACTGGAGGAACTGAATACCATATTTGAAGATTATTATTCTGCCACCGAAAAACTGGGGAAGATCGCGGATGAGATCAAGATATAAAGCCCTTCTTATTGTTGCATCATTTGTTGTAGCGATATTTCTTGTCAGTTCAGGAGCGTTTGCTCAAGTTTCTGTCCCCGAAAAACCAGCTCATCACGTGGTGGACCTTGCAGGGATCATCAACGATGATATGGAGGCAAGCCTAAATAAATACCTTCTGGAGCTTGAACAGAAAACCACTGCACAGTTTGTAGTGCTGACTCTTATAAGCCTGGAGGGTGAAGCCCTTGAGGATCTTTCCATCAGGATAGCGCATGAAAAATGGAAGTTGGGGCAAAAAGGAAAAGACAACGGAGTTCTCCTTCTTGTGGCGTTACAGGACAGGAAGTACAGATTTGAGATCGGATATGGCCTGGAAGGCATACTCCCGGACAGCCTTGTCGGAAGCATTGGACGACAGTATCTGGTGCCTTATTTCAAAGCAGGAGATTATTCAAGCGGAATATTTGAAACCTCGTTGGCTGTTATCACTGTGATCTCTGCTGATGCAGGAGTTGAAATAACCGGGATGCCGCAGTTCAGAACTCCATCTGGCAGAGTTCCGATAGAGAAACCATCTGTTGCCGGTACCATTTTTGCCATTCTCCTGATCATGGGATTTATTTACATGTTTATAAGGCACCCGCGGCTTCTGATGTTTTTAATAATGATGAATATGTTTGGAGGCGGCAGGAGAGGCGGCTGGAGCGGGGGCAGCGGTGGATTCGGGGGCGGCGGCGGTGGTTTTGGCGGCGGCGGTGGAGGAGGATTCGGCGGCGGCGGAGCTTCCGGGAACTGGTGAGCATATGCAGGAGCTGATGAAAGTGAAACTACTGTCTTTACTCCTGATTATAATTTTTTTGCCTGAAGCACGATCAGAGGAATCATCTCCCCTGACGCCTGTTCCAATTTATACATACAGGATCATCAAAGCATATCCCCACGATTCACAGGCATTCACGCAGGGACTTATTTTTAAAGATGGGTTTTTATATGAGGGGACCGGCCTCAATGGAAAGTCTGAACTGCGAAAGGTCAAACTTGAAACAGGCGCAGTTGTGCAGAGGAGCAAACTTCCGCAGGAGTTCTTTGGTGAAGGGATCACCGCAGTTAAAGATAAAATAATTCAGTTAACATGGAAGTCTCAAACTGCCTTTGTGTATGACAGGAAGAGTTTTAAGCTGTCCGGTACTCTTTTCTACCCGACTGAAGGGTGGGGCATTGCATATGATGGAGAGCATGTGATAATGAGCGATGGTTCTGCGTATTTATATTTTCTCGATCCGGAAACGTTCCAGGAAACAAGAAGGGTCGAGGTGCGTGATGACGCTGGTCCGGTAGCCAGGCTGAATGAGCTGGAATATATCAGTGGAGAAGTATTTGCGAATGTATGGCTTAAGGACAGGATCGCGAGGATCGATCCCAAGACAGGACGAGTCAAAGGCTGGCTAGACCTGAAAGGGCTTTCACCTTTTTCCGATGGCAAAACAACAAAAGTTCTCAACGGTATTGCCTATGATGCGGTGAAAGACAGGCTCTTTGTTACCGGAAAATTATGGCCGTTTGTGTATGAGATAAAACTGATCCGGTTGCAGTGATCAGCGGATATTACGATACCTTCACACCTATCTCGATCTGTTTCTTTTTGATATTCTTGATCCTGTCACGCAGTTCAGCAGCCTTCTCAAAATCGAGTTTTGCCGCAGCCTGTTTCATCTCCTCTTCAAGTTTTTTGATAACGGATTCATCGCCGTACTCAACTTTCTCCTCTGCAACAGCAGGCACAGTCCAGTAATCAGCTTCATATATTGAGCTTAGGATATTGGTTATTTCCTTTTTAATGGATGTGGGTGTAATGTTGTGCTTTTTGTTATATGATTCCTGTATCTTTCGCCTCCTGATTGTTTCATCAATGGCGGTTTTCATGGAACCTGTAATTGTATCGGCGTAGAATATGACCATGCCGTTCACATTCCGTGCTGCTCTCCCGGATGTCTGGATGAGTGAGCGGCCGGAACGCAGGAACCCTTCCTTATCAGCGTCGAATACGGCAACGAGCGATACCTCCGGCAGGTCCAAGCCCTCTCTCAGAAGGTTCACCCCGATGAGAACATCAAACTTTCCAAGCCTCAGGTCCCGGAGTATTTCAACCCTCTCGATGGTATCAATGTCAGAATGGAGATACCGGGCCTTGATTCCCAATTCCGAATAGTACTCCGTGACGTCCTCCGCCATCTTCTTTGTTAGTGTTGTGACAAGCACCCGCTCTCCTTTTTCCGCTCGATGTCTGATCTCCCCGAGCAGATCATCGAGCTGCCCGGCAACAGGGCGCACCTCAATCGCAGGGTCTATCAGACCGGTAGGCCTGACTATCTGTTCAATTATCCTCTGCCCTGATCTGCTTATTTCATAATTGGCAGGCGTTGCTGAGACATAGATCGCCTGATGGACCCTGCGCTCAAATTCGTCAAATTTCAGCGGCCGGTTATCGAGAGCGGATGGAAGACGGAAGCCGTAATCTACGAGCGTCTGCTTGCGCGAACGGTCACCTTCATACATCCCTCCTATCTGGGGAACGGTCGCGTGTGATTCATCGATTACCAAAAGAAAGTCTTCAGGGAAATAATCGATGAGACAAAATGGAGGTTCACCCGGGGCCCTGCCGCTCAGATGGCGTGAGTAGTTCTCAATGCCATGGCAGTATCCGAACTCCTTCAGCATCTCAAGGTCAAACCTGGTCTTCTGTTCGAGCCTTTTCGCTTCGAGATGTTTATCCTCTCTAAGCAGGACGGTCAGCCTTTCATCAAGCTCTTTTTTTATCGTTTTGAAGGCTCTTTCAAGTCTCGGCCTTGGAGTGATCCAGTGGCTGTTCGGATACAGGGCCATCTTTTCGAGTCTCCTGATAACTTTTCCTGAAAGTGAATCGAATTCATACACGCCGTCAATATCGTCACCGAAGAATTCTACCCTGATCGCGTTATCCCCTGAAAAGGAAGGAAATATCTCAACAACATCTCCTCTGACCCTGAAGGTGCCGCGCCTGAAATCCTCGCTCCTTTCGTAAAGCATCTCGACAAGCTTTGCCAGAAATGCATCCCGCTCTGTCCTCATTCCCTCTTCAATAAAAAGGTGCATGCCGAGATAATCCTCCGGAGCTCCAATGCCGTAGATGCATGAGACAGAGGCCACGACAATGGTATCGCTCCTCTCCAGCACAGAACGGGTTGCAGCATGTCTCAGTCTGTCAATGTCTTCGTTTATCATGGCATCTTTTTCAATATATGTGTCAGTTGTCGGTATGTACGCCTCCGGCTGGTAGTAATCGTAATAGCTGACAAAATACTCCACCGCGTTCTCAGGGAAGAAGGCCTTGAATTCTCCGTACAGTTGCGCGGCAAGGGTTTTGTTATGGGCAATGACGAGTGTCGGCCTGTTCACATTTGCGATGATGTTCGCGATAGTGAATGTCTTGCCTGAACCCGTAACGCCGAGCAATACCTGATGCCTGAGGGTTTTGAGAAGGCCTTCAGTGAGCTGTTCTATCGCCTTCGGCTGATCGCCGGTAGGTTTAAAGTCAGAGGTCAGTTTGAATGTGCCGGATGTTCTATTTTGATGTAACAAGGTGGTTCCTTTATGCTCTTTTCTTCCCAAGCCTCTTCATCAACGCATTATAACTAAGAGTATTCAAAATATCCTTTTTCTCAGCCCATCCTCTTCGTGCGGTGCCTATGCCGTATGGCATGAAATTAAACTGAAACGAAACATGAGTGTCGGTGTTGATCGATAAAGACACACCCATTTCTTTTGCTTTTTTCACATAGATATCGCTCAGATCGAGCCTAAGGGGGTAGGCGCTTATCTCCAT
>QZKC01000072.1 GCA_003599425.1 Nitrospiraceae bacterium
AAAAAATATTTAAGATGTTTAGATATCACAAAGGCAAGCCTGTCTCAGGATTTCTATAATCGACAGAATTGTTTGCATTTTGTCTTTTCATTTTGCAGAGATAATCTTTCGATAAGATTCAAAGTCTTTTTTTCAAAGATGTCGTATAGAAATCTTCGTCAGCCTCACCTTTGTGCCTCTGTGCCTTCCAATTGGAACGAAGTTCGCTATGAATAATCTGGTCTAAATAACTGAGTAACGTTTCACTATAATTATACCAGTAAAAAAAGCAGGCAGCATTATATCCAGAACTCCGGGTATCTGCGCTTCCGGGGAATATTATTTATCAGGAGCGCAATTGCAAGCATGATTACTGCTCCGGCGCCTGCCGGTATGAGAGCATACAGATATCCGAGGGCGTGTATTTTCTCGCCGCCGATGACAGCGATCAAAGCGGTTGCTCCCCCCGGCGGGTGAAGGGTCTTTGAGGCGTGCATAAACGCAATAGCAGTTGCTACAGCTACGGCTGAGGCAAACCACATGTAATCGTGAAAAAGGTTATAACAGGCAACGCCGATGACAGCGGAAAAGACGTGTCCTCCAATAAGATTTCTTGGTTGGGCGAGAGGGCTTTTAACAGCCCCATATATAAGAACCGCTGATGCGCCAAAGGACCCCACAATCATGACGAGATCAGTGTTCTCAAAGCGGCTGTAATTAAGGTATGCGACAGTCCCTATGCCTGCAAATGCGCCTATCCAGGACCAGATTATTTCCTCAAGGCTTACCGAAGGAGGGCTTTTAGTTGACCCCTTCATTTTATTGAAATATTCTCTGAGCATGCAGGGCGTTATATAGCAATTAAATTATTCTTTATACTGAGCGGGCACATATCTCACAATATCTGCCCTTGAGACAATACCCGCCAAATGGCCGTTGGAGTCTGTCACAGGCACCCGGTTAATATTTTTCTCAGTAAAAATCCTGGCGATCTCCTGGATTGTAATGTCTTCAGAAACCGTTATTGCTGGTGATGACATGATATCCTCTGCCTTTCCGGTTTTGATGGAGACTATCATGCAGCCCTTGTTCTTGAGGCATCGCGCTATCATTCCCATAACCGTTCCCGTGTCTTTGATCCCCAGCCGGGTGAGGAAGTCTTTTTCAGAGATAATCCCTGCAACCTTACCGTCATCATCAATAACAGGAGCGCCGGAAATACCGTTCAGGGCAAGCAGGTCAGCCACATCCTCAACTGGCGTGCTCCTCTTTACGGAAAAGACCTTTCGTGTCATCACGTCTTTTGCCTTTACCGATTCCGCAGCCCTCTTTAACGCATGCCTGGATGCAAGTTGATATATCTCTTTGAAATCACCGGGAGTGATATCAATATAACCGGGAATATCCTTCATGGCCTCGTAAATATCCTGATCAGAGACCTCAGATTCCGGAGGACTGTTTTTTTTCTTTTCTTTTCGATTTATTTTGGAGTCCAAGGGAACGCCTCCTTAAGATACTTATTACTATAGAAGAGGAAAAAGATGAAGGGAATGATATAGGTCATACAGGCATTTTTTATGGAAGTGAGAACACAGGATTTTAGGGTAGACAGAAAATCAACAGAAGCGCAGGTGATTAACCCTATGCTTAATCACTTAGCTTTTTGTAACTGCCAATCTTTTTATAGTCCTGTTTCAGTTGTTTGATCAGGCGGTCCCGTTTTTCAAGCAGCTTAGAGCCTGAACGGGGTTGAGCTTTATTCATCACATAGCTTACAAAGAAAGGAAGCATAAAGCTGCAGTCTCCATAAGATACAATGGTTTTTGAAAGGGCTGAGGGGTCTACCTTTCCCCAGGAGACCGCTTCCGAAGGTGTTGCGCCGCTGAGTCCCCCGGTATCCGGCCTGGCATCAGTAAACTGGATGAAAAAGTCATGACCTGCTTCTGGCAGGCCGAGAACTTCCTGGATATGAGGCTCGGTCTGGAGTACAAAATTCTTTGGGCTGCCGCCGCCGAGGAGCAATACGGCGCTTTTGCCGCCGCGCTTCTTAATGTCGTATACATAGCTCGTGACCTCATTAACGTCTTTGTGAGTATCCATAGCAACTGTTTTGTCTTCCAGCATAAGTGCAGCGACGTTCATGCCGATACTTGAATCCGCAGGGGATGAAGTGTGGATGGGGACTCCTGACTCGTACGCGACAGCAAGCAAACTTTCATCTTTAAGCTTTGGTTTTAATTTGATAATTTCTCTTCCTAACAGCGCGTGTATGTCAGCGCTTGAACAGGGTCCGGGAAGCTTGCGCCGTTCACGTTTAAGTATCTCACGGACGAACATATCTGTATCCAGGAGTGCTTTATAATCCAGAAAAATATCATAGATACGGATGATACCGTTTTCTCTCAACTGCTCATCGTCAACAACCGCGCGCCCCTCCCTGAAATCATATCCCAGCACAAAATGCAGGTCATGATACAGATTTGCGCCTGTGGAGACCATCCAGTCAACCATACCGGATTTAATTAAAGGGATCAGGCAACTTCGTCCAATTCCAGCAGGCGTTAAGGCTCCTGCGAGAGATACACCTATCCTTACACCTTCTTTTGCAATATGGCCCGCGAACAATTCACATGCCTTCCTGAAGGTACCGGCATTATATGAAAACAGGGCGCTTTCAATCACCTTGTCAACGGTCATGCCCCGATGAATTGGTTTGGGATCCAGCTTTATATGATCTTCAAGACGCGATTTTCTTTTTTTAGGGCATTTCATAAATTTTCTTTATTTTCAACTCCTTTCAGGGTAAAATCTTTCTTGCACCATCGTGGGGTTTTTGATTATATCAGCGAATATTTTTATTTACAACCCCTGAATACGCTGAATACCTGACGTACCTGGATGGGCGAATTGCGTGCTGTCATAATAAGGCATTGAAAAAAAGACTTCTCAAATGATATAATCCTCTCTATTACTGAAGAAGGAGGTTCAACATATGAATTTATTTGAGAAAAAAGTTAAGGCAGCTCTGGATATGATGGTAAGCAGAAGGAGTGTGCTAACTGGCGGTCTCATTACCCTTGCATCAAGCTTGATCCCGCGCAAGGCTTTTTCTACAGTTAAGGATTTATTGCTGCCTGAACGCTCACTGTTTTTTTACAATACATATACCGGAGAGACTCTGCAGGAAAGCTACTGGAGTGATGGTCAATATATCACTGATGTTCTAAACGACATAAATCATATCTTTCGCGATCATATAACGGAAACCATTGAGGCTATAGACACTAATCTATTGGATCTGCTTTTTGCCCTCAAGGAAAAAATGAAGATTACCGAACCATTCCACATAGTATCGGGATACAGGTCTCCGCAAACTAATGCAAAGCTCAGAAAACACAAAAAAGGGGTCGCCAAAAACAGTCTCCATATGTATGGCAAGGCTGCTGATATCCGCGTGCCCGGATATTCCACAAAAGCCCTCAGGATGGCGGCGATCGATCTGCAAGGCGGAGGGGTCGGATACTATCCGCGGTCAGGTTTTGTTCATTTAGATGTTGGAGAGCTTCGATACTGGTAGGGCTACCCAAATACCCGCTTAAATATATAGTCTACGTTTTTTGTGTAGTATTTAAGGTCAAATATCTTATCAAGCTCATTTCCGGGAAGGTACTGCATTATCTTTGGGTCACCTTTTAAGGTCTCCCTGAAATCCTTTTTCTCCTGCCAGCTCTGCATGGCGTTTTTCTGAACAAGCTGATATGCGTTCTCCCGGCTCAAACCCTTTTCAGTCAGCCTAAGTAGAACCCGTTGAGAACAGAAAAGCCCAAAGCTCTTTTCAATGTTTTCCATCATCCTGTCCGGGTACACATGAAGACCTCTGAGTATGCCCGTGAGCCTTGCCAGCATATAGTCCAGGAGGATGGTGCTGTCAGGGAGAATTATTCTTTCCACAGAAGAATGACTTATGTCCCGCTCATGCCATAAGGCGATATTTTCCATAGCAGCCAGTGCATGGGAGCGGACCACCCTGGCAAGGCCGCTGAGGTTTTCAGACCCGACAGGGTTCCGTTTATGGGGCATTGCGGAAGACCCTTTCTGGCCTTTCTCAAACGGTTCTTCTGCCTCAAGCACCTCAGTACGCTGGAGATGCCGGATCTCGACCGCGATCTTTTCAATAGTTGCCGCTGTGATTGCGAGGGCGTTCATGTATTCTGCGTGCCTGTCACGCTGAATGATCTGGGTGGAAACAGGAGCAGGGCTCAAGCGCAGTTTTTTGCAAACATGCTGCTCTATAAATGGAGGGACATTTGAGAAAGTCCCGACAGGGCCGGAGAGCTTACCGCAGCTTATAGCCTTCTTGGCAGCTTCTATTCTTGAGAGATTGCGTTTCATCTCTTCATGCCACAGGGCGAACATAAGGCCGAAGGTCGTGGGCTCGGCATGAATGCCGTGGCTCCTGCCCATCCGCAGGGTATTTTTGTATTTAAGCGCTCCGGACTTCAGAACTCTGAGGAGTTCTTTGATATCTTTAATGATAATGTCAGAAGCTTCTCTCATCTGGAGTGCCAGCGCAGTGTCGACAATATCAGATGAGGTAAGTCCTTTATGTATAAAACGAGAGTCAGGGCCGACATGTTCAGCAACTGAGGTGAGAAACGCTATGACGTCATGTTTGACGGTCTTTTCTATCGTGTCAATGCGGGAAATAGTGAACTTTGCCTTTTTCTTTATTGTCGCGAGACTTTTTTTCGGAATTTCTCCAAGGCTTGCCCAGGCCTCACATGCGGCAAGCTCAACATCGAGCCATTTCTGATACTTGTTCTCCGGCTCCCAGATTTTTGCCATTTCAGGTCTTGTGTAACGGGGGATCATAATTACCTCACAATGTTATGAAATTAGGAACATATAATAAATTATTTTTTGGCCTTCCTGCTCCCGTGCACCAGATCTTCCGAATGAGCGATCTTGTCCAGGATGCCGTTTATAAACGGGGCTGATTCTTCCGTTGAGTATTTTTTCGCGATCTCGAGAGCTTCGTTCATAACAACCGAAGGGGGAATGTCTTTTTTGTACAGAAGCTCGTAGGTGGCTGCACGGAGGATATTCCTGTCTATAACTGCCATGCGGTCAAGAGACCAGTGCTGGGCAGCTTTCTTTATCATGGCATCTATATGAGCAATATTTTTTTGAGTGTTGATGACAATGCCTCGGGTGAATTCCTTTACATCAGCATCTTCTTCGTTGCCTTCCCAGAACTCATCCCAGACGTCTTCGTCGAATTCACTCCCTGTGAGGTCAAGCTGAAACAATATCTGCAGGGCATATTCCCGTGCTCTACGCCGTTTCATAAGACTTTAAAAGGTGATGCGTTATGGGTGACAGATCGGAAGCTTTTGATCTGGTCCTTATTCGTAATTCGTAATTTGTAACTCATAATTTTTTTAAAAGCTGCGCCATTTCGATCGCAACCATTGCAGCATCCCATCCCTTGTTGCCGCTTTTGGTGCCGGCACGCTCCACGGCCTGTTCAATAGTATCAGTCGTGAGTACGCCAAAGGCTATGGGCACACCTGTTTCCATGGAGGCCGTTGCTATTCCCTTGGTTGCCTCAGAAGCGACAAAATCAAAATGAGGTGTTGCGCCGCGGATGACAGTTCCAAGGCATATCACAGCATCATATGATTTTTTCCCAGCAACTTTTTTAGCGACAAGTGGTATTTCAAATGATCCAGGCACTTTGACAATATCAATGTTCTTTTCAGAAGCCCCGTGGCGCAACAAAGCATCAACAGCGCCGTCCAGGAGCTTGCCTGTTATGAATTCATTAAACCGACTGACAATGATCGCGAATTTAAGACCTTCAGCCTGCAGCTCACCTTCAAAACGTTTCATGGTCCCTCCCTTTATTATTCCCTCCCCATTTACGGGGGAGGGTCAGGGTGGGGGTGATTTATAAATTCTTATTCACCCTCCCCTACATCCCCTCCCGTCAATGGAGGGGAGATATAAGATGTATCACAGATATGTTACGTTTCATATCAGACATTCTCAAGTATATGTCCAAGCTTCTTCTTTTTTACAGAAAGATACCGGATGTTTTTTTCATGCGGCTTTGTCTCAATGGGAACACGGTCAACTATGCGCAGGCCGTAACCTTCCAGCCCGATGAGCTTTTTTGGATTATTTGTCATCAGCCGCATCTTCCTTACGCCGAGATTCACCAGTATCTGCGCGCCAATGCCATAATCCCTCAGATCCGCTTTAAAACCAAGCTTTACATTTGCCTCGACAGTGTCAAGGCCTTTGTCCTGAAGCGCATAGGCCTTTAATTTATTCACGATCCCGATACCCCGGCCTTCCTGCCGCATATAAAGGATAACACCTTTTCCCTCTTTTTTTATCATCGACATCGCTTTATGCAATTGATCTCCGCAGTCACATCTTTTAGAGGTGAAAACATCACCTGTGAGGCATTCGGAATGCACCCGGACGAGGACATCGTCATCGGGACTGATATCACCTTTGACAAGGGCTATATTGATGGTATCGTCAACCATATTCCCGAAAGCGATAGCGCTGAATTCACCGCCGTGGGTTGTCGGGATGGTGGTCGTGGCAAGCCGCTGAACAAGGCATTCATTGCGCATTCTGTACTGGATCAGGTCCTTGATAGTGATCATTTTCAGGCCGTGTTTTTTTGCAAACTTTGTGAGCTGAGGTACTCGTGCCATGGTGCCGTCATCATTCATGATCTCACATATGACCCCTGCCGGATAAAGCCCTGCAAGCCTTGCCAGATCAATAGAGCCTTCCGTCTGTCCGGCGCGCTGGAGCACACCTCCTGGCTGTGCCCTGAGAGGGAAAACATGCCCGGGCCGCGCTAGGTCTTCTGCTTTGGCCCTGGGGTGGATCGCTGTCTTTATAGTCTTGGCCCTGTCATGAGCTGAAATGCCGGTCGTAACTCCTTTTCTTGCTTCTATCGATACGGTAAATGCTGTGCCGAACCTTGAGGTGTTCATATCAGCCATCATAGGAATCTTGAGCGCCTCCACCCTTTCAGGTGTAAGCGAAAGACAGATGAGACCTCTGCCGTACTTGGCCATGAAATTTATTGCTTCAGGCGTTACTTTTTCAGCAGCGATCGTAAGGTCGCCCTCGTTTTCCCTGTCCTCATCATCTAAGAGGATGACCATTTTGCCTTCTTTAATATCTTCGAGGGCTTCTTCTACGGTGTTAAATTTGTATTTGCTTTTCATGTGTTCTCTCCAATAAGCTGATAGCCCGAATTATTCATAAACCTGGAGCAAGTATGGTGAGAGAACATATTGAGCAATACCTTAGCATCTGTACCCTTAATACAATCTGTTTGCATGTGTATTATTCAATTAATGTAAAAACCATTGCGTTCAAGATGTTTCTCGAACCATGGCTTGCTCCAAAAAAGTTTATGAATAAACCTGGTCAGCTTTCAGCTTATAGCTGTTAATCTGCAAACCCCTCCTGTTTCAGCAGGGCCATTAGGTTTTTGTCCTTGTCATTCATTCCCAGGAATTTTTCAACGTATTTACCGATAATATCCGCTTCAAGATTGACCCTGTCGCCGGCACGTTTTTCGCCAATGATCGTTGCGGTGAGAGTATGGGGTATGATCGCAACGCTGAAGGCCCCTTTGTCAATATCTACCACGGTCAGGCTTATGCCGTCAACGGTAACAGAACCTTTTTTGACAATATACCGTAACACTTGAGCCGGAGCTTCAAAGGTGTAAAATGTATATTCCCCCGCCTGTCTTTTGTCTCTTATTGATCCAACACCATCAACATGACCAGTAACAAGGTGTCCGCCGAGACGGTCGGATAATCTCAGGGCACGTTCGAGATTGACATTGTCGCTGACTTTCAGTGCTCCGAGATTAGTGCTCCGCATGGTCTCAGGAGAAACGTCGAAAGATAGTTTATTGTATGGTGGTTGTTGCTTGGTGACGGTAAGGCAGACCCCATTTACGCAAACACTATCGCCGATATTGACCTCAAAATCAGCCAAGGGCTTTACAGACAACCGTATTCCATTGCCGGCATTTTCAACTGAAGCGACTATTCCCTTTGTCTCAACAAGTCCTGTGAACATAATCTCAAAAAGGGCACACAGGCACACAGGCACAGGGATGATATATCTTTTTCCCCTTTGCGTCTTTGTGCCTTTGTCCCTTTGTCCCTTGTCATTTTAATGAAGCAGTTTGCCGATCCTGTTCCACCGTACTTTTGAGAGGAAGCTGCCGTTGTCATTCCATGACCAGTACATGATAAAGGCCTTTCCTTTGATCATATCCATTGGCACAATGCCCCAAAATCTGCTGTCATAACTCTGATCTCTGTTGTCCCCCATCACAAAGACAGCATTATGGGGTACGATGAACGGGCCGAAATTGTCTCGCTGCGATGTCTCAATGTCCTGATCGTAATGGACAATATAAGTCTCACTCTGCAGGGTGTCATTAACGTAGAGCTTTTTGTCCCTTATTTCGATCTTGTCTCCGCCGATGGCAATGACCCGTTTTATAAAATCCTTGCATTCGTCCTGAAAGAGGTATGCCGGGTTGCCATTCTGAATGGTGTTGCCCACCCGTAAATAAAGATTTTTCAGCAGGCTCACGCACTCAGGTTTCTCCTTATTCTTCGGAAATGAAAAGACAATAATATCTGACCGCTTGGGCTGGTTCAGGATCAAGACCTTGTTGTCAGTGAATGGGACCGTGGTGCCATAGATGAATTTGTTCACCAGGATGTGATCGCCTATTAGCAGCGTGGGGATCATTGATCCTGAAGGGATCTTGAAGGCCTGAATGATAAAGGCCCTGATGAAAAGTGCGAGTATTATTGCAACAGAAATAGCTTCTACGTATTCCCTGAATTTTGATTTTCTTTTTCTTGCCAAATGACTTTCTCCTTTACTTCACCTTCAGCACTGCTAAAAACGCCTCCTGGGGAACTTCTACCCTGCCCACCTGCTTCATCCTCTTTTTGCCTTCTTTCTGTTTTTCCAGAAGCTTTCTTTTTCTGGTGATATCACCGCCGTAACATTTTGCAAGGACGTTCTTTCTCATTGCTTTGATCGTCTCTCGCGCAATGATCTTGCTTCCGATCGCAGCCTGGATTACTACTTCAAACATCTGCCTCGGGATAACTTCCCGCAGTTTTTCTGCAACCTGCCGTCCTTTGCTGTAGGCCTTTTCCCTGTGGACGATCATGGAAAGGGCGTCAACAGGCTCTCCATTCAGAAGCAGATCCAGTTTGATAAGCTCGGAATCCCTGTAGCCGATGAACTCGTAATCCATGGAAGCATAACCGCTCGACAGGGATTTTAGTTTATCATAAAAATCCCATAAAATCTCATTCATAGGCATCTCATATGTCACCATGATACGCTCTTTGCCTATAAAGTGAAAATCCTTTTGCACCCCGCGCCTGTCCTGACAGAGATCGAGTATCGCGCCGATGTATTTTTGCGGAACGAAAATCACTATTTTTACAAAAGGCTCCTCCATTCTTTCATATTTCAGCGGAAGTTTTGCCGGACTGTCTATATACATAATTTCATCGTTAGTCAGTATGATCTTATAAATGACAGTCGGGGCAGTGTTCACAAGCTCAAGCTGAAATTCCCGTTCGAGGCGCTCCTTGATAATTTCCATATGGAGCAGTCCGAGAAAACCGCACCTGAAACCAAAACCGAGCGCAGAAGATGTCTCCGGCTCAAAGCTGAAGGAGGAATCATTGAGCCTCAGCTTTTCAAGCGCATCCTTGAGGTCTGCGTACTGGTTCGTTTCAGTGGGGTAAAGCCCGCTGAAGACCATCGGTTTAATGTCCTTGTAGCCCGGACAAGGTTCTGTGGTTGGGTCTTCAGCGTCAGTGATTGTGTCGCCCACTTTGGTGTCACCAACGTTTCTGATGCTCGCAATTATATAACCGACCTCTCCGGCCTGCAGGGAATCAACAGTCTTTTTGTGCGGAGTGAAGACTCCTACTTCCAGCACTTCATATGTCTTCTGGGGAGCCATTAAAAGGATCTTTGTGCCCTTTCTTACTACACCGTCAAATAGTCTCACGAGCACGACAACGCCCTGATAATTATCAAACCACGAGTCAAAAATAAGGGCCTTAAGGGGGAGTTCTGCGCTTCCCCGCGGAGGAGGCACTTTTTTCACGATCGCCTCAAGGACATCCTGAACGCCGGTGCCTTCCTTTGCGGACGTCAATATTACATCTGTACAGTCAATCCCGACTGCTTCTTCGATCTGTGCCTTTACCCGTTCCGGGTCAGCGCTGGGAAGGTCGATCTTGTTTATGACCGGGATTATTTCGAGATTATGGTCCACTGCCAGATAGGCATTCGCGAGGGTTTGTGCTTCGACGCCCTGAGAGGCATCGGTCAAAAGGAGAGCGCCCTCGCAGGAAGCAAGGCTGCGGGACACCTCGTATGAAAAATCCACATGTCCGGGGGTATCAATAAGGTTAAGGATGTAGTCTTTGCCATCTGAGGCCGTATACTGAAGCCTCACGGCATGTGCCTTTATGGTTATCCCGCGCTCCTGCTCCAGGTCCATGGAATCAAGCACCTGTTTGGTGGTCATTTCCCTTTTGGATAAAGCGCCTGTGATCTCAAGTATCCTGTCGGCAAGGGTGGACTTGCCATGGTCAATATGAGCTATAATGGAAAAATTTCTGATATTGCTTCCTGACATGATATTATGCAAGAGAACTGCTTGCTGCAGAGAGTTTCCTGAAAAGCAGTCCGGCAGCGCCGATGGAACCGGCATCTTTTGCCAGAGCACTCCGTAAGATTTTTACATGTGTAGAGTAGGGTTTGAAGCCACGCCTGGAGGCCTCTTTAGCCAATTCCTCAATGAACAGTTCCCAAGCTCCGATAAGCCCGCCGCCAATAATAATCGCATCGATTCGCAGGAGATTTACCAGATTTGCGATGCCTAAACCCAGGTAGTATCCTACCTCCCTGAAGATTTCCCTGCTCAGGCTGTCTCCATCCAGAGCTTTTTCAAACACCAGCTCAGGAGTGATTTTGTAATAGTTGCCTTCACAGCAATCAATTAACGTACTTTTAACACCGCTCTGTATGGATGTGATGGCCCTGTCTACGATCGCCCTGCCTGAAGCGTATGACTCAAGACATCCAGAACTGCCACAGGGACAAAAGCGGCCGTTCGGCTCAATAATTACATGGCCGATTTCAAACGGGGCTTCATAAAGCTCCCCCTTATAAATATGTCCTCCACCAAGTCCTGTGCCGAGAGTGAGGATGGCAAAATTATTTATGTCTTTTCCGATGCCGACCCATTTCTCTCCGTATGCATATGCGTTAGCATCATTTTCCACAGTAACAGGAAGAGAAAATTCCTTTTCAAAAAGTTCCTTGATTGGAAGGCCGTCAGCAGATGTAATGTTAGGGGATTTAATGATTTTACCATTAGCCCTGTCGATAAGGCCGGCAACACCTATACCGATACCGGCAATATCCGTTGTCCCTGCCTTTTCCGACAGCACAGTCTTTGCCGTCTCTGAACTTAAAAAATTTCTCAAATGCTGGACCAGCAACTGATCGATCCCGGCATTTTCCCCTCCTGTTACACAGGGAGTGGGATTTTGTACGAATAGGAGCACTTCCCCTGTTTCAGTGACCAGGACGTTCTTGGTATTGGTCCCGCCTATGTCAATTCCAACGGCAATTTTCATATGTTTTTTCAGATCAGTTAGAAAAACTTCGTTTAAAGCAAACTTAATGTTATCACAATTTAAAAATTTGTGTAAATAATCGGGGTCTCATATATAATTTTATTGACAGCAGATTACTGAAAAATTCATTGTTTTATCGTCATTGCGAGGAACGTCAGTGACGAAGTAATCTCTTTCCTGTGCATTAATAGAGAAGGCAGGATTGCTTCGGTCGAATCGACCTCGCAATGACATCTAACATACTTTTTCTGCAATGTGGTGGTATCTGAGAGCAACATTAATTTCTTATTTCGGAGGAAACATGAAGTATCAGACAGGCAAACCCGGCAGAGTTATTGTCGCACGGTTTGAAGACCATGAAGACGTCCTTGGAAATCTCATAGCGTTAGCCCGAAACGAGAATATCAGGGCAGGGATTTTTTATCTAATCGGCGGGATGCGGGAAGGGCGGATAGTTGTTGGACCTGAGACCGATCAGTTGCCGCCCAAGCCGGTATGGAAGGCCCTTGGTGAAAGCCACGAAGTTGTTGGCCTCGGCACTATCTTCTGGCAAGGCGATGAACCGAAGATCCACTTCCATGGAGCATTCGGGAAAAAAGACCAGGTCAAGGTCGGTTGCCTGAGAGAAAAATCAGAAACCTTTCTCGTGCTGGAGGCTGTTATCATTGAAATGGAAGGGATCACCGCGACACGGGAACTGGATCCTGCATCAGGCATGGTATTACTGAAGATGTAATTTAATCCAGATTATTCATAGCGAACTCTGTTCCAAATAGAAGGCACAAAGGGGCAAAGGCACAAAGGTGAGGCTGACGAAGATTTCTATACGACACCTTTGAAAAAAAGACTTTGAATCTTATCGAAAGATTACATCTGCAAAATGAAAAG
>QZKC01000053.1 GCA_003599425.1 Nitrospiraceae bacterium
CGCATTACGTTGTTGCCTGTTCAGCAATCGTTGGGAAGATTTCTGGGAGAATCGGATATGCGCTTAATTCCCTTTACCAATAAATTTGTCGCACACCCCCCCGTTTCCCCGGCTTTGACTAATTAATTTTTTTTTTATAAAATAATTATCCGGCTGTAGTGCCACACGGTCTAACAAATCGTGCGTAAAGTAAGAAGAGATTTCCTCTTGAATTCCCCTGGAAAGGTGGTCTGAATCATGGAAAAGGATTGCCAGCAAATACTGGATAAATATTATCGTGAAAAAGGCAGCGTCATATCCATCCTGCAGGATGTTCAGGAGACTTTCGGATATATCCGGGAGGACGTGGTGTTCTGGTTCTCAGAAAAGCTGAACATCCCTGCGAGCAATTTTTTCGGGGTAACTACCTTTTACGCGCAGTTTTACCTGAAACCGCGCGGCAAGAACATCATCACCGCCTGCTGCGGAACAGCGTGTCACGTCAAGGGCGCTGAACCGATGATCAGCAGGGTAAAGGCCGACCTTGCCATAGCCGAAGGTGAGGACACCACACATGACAGCCAGTTTACTCTCGAAAGTGTCGCATGCGTAGGCGCCTGCAGTATTGCGCCGGTACTGATCATCAATAAAAAGGTTTACGGTGGAGTGACGCCGGACAAGGCTTCAGAGCTCTTGAAGGAAATTGAGAAAGGCAGGAGAGGTTAAATGGTTGTGAAGAAGAAAGCCGCATCAAAATCCAAAACATCCAAAACCTCAACCGTAAAAATCGACAAGGATATAATTATCAGGGTCTGCGTTGGAACCGGTGGTCTTGCCGCTGGGAGCGCAGAGGTTATAGATGCGTTTTATGAAGAACTTGCCAAAACGGGATTGAAGGCGCTTGTAGAGAAAAAGTGCGTGAACAAGACAGGCTGCAGGGGATTCTGTGCGAAGGATGTGCTGGTGGATGTAATTATCAATGGTGATATTGCAACATACCAGTTTATAAGACCGGAGATGGTAAGCCGGATCGTTGATGAACACATCAAGGGAGATGTTCCGGTAAGAGAGTGGCTGGTCGGGCCTGATTACCACTCATTTCATGAGAGGCAGACAAAGATCCTGCTGAAACAGTGCGGACAGATCGATCCTGAAAATATTGAAGCATATATTGAGATCGGCGGATATGAAGGCGCAAAAAAGGCATTAGCATGGGAGCCAGTGGATATTATTGAAGAAATTAAGACCTCAGGGATACGCGGAAGAGGCGGGGCCGGGTTTCTGACAGGGCTGAAATGGGAATTCTGCAGATTATCAAAGGACGACCCTAAATATATTATTTGCAATGCGGATGAGGGTGATCCCGGGGCCTTCATGGACCGGGCCATCATTGAAGGCAATCCTCACTCTGTCATTGAGGGAATGATCATCGGGGCTTTAGCGATAGGCTGCGAGAACGGCTACGTTTATATAAGAGCGGAATATCCCCTTGCAGTTGAAAGGCTGCGCATGGCGCTGGAGCAGGCAAGGAAGAAAAAATTTCTTGGAAAGAATATCTTCGGCAGCACGTTTAATTTTGATATAGAGATCAAGCTCGGAGCAGGCGCGTTCGTCTGCGGTGAAAGTACCGCGCTTATGCGCTCGATCGAGGGCAAACGCGGCATGCCGAGACCGACCCCGCCCCGTTCAGTCAATAAAGGGCTGTGGAACAAACCGACAGCGCTGAATAATGTCGAGACGTTCGCTAACATCCCCATGATCATGACCAATGGAGCTGCATGGTATGCCTCCTTTGGAAATGAAAAAAATAAGGGCACCAAGGTCTTTGCGCTTACCGGTAAGGTTAAGAACACGGGGCTCATCGAGGTCCCGCTCGGCATATCACTGAAAGAGATCATCTACGACATCGGTGGAGGAGTGGAAAAGAACCGGAAACTGAAGGCAGTACAGACCGGCGGGCCTTCCGGCGGATGTATCCCGGCTTCGCATATCGACATGCCTGTGGATTTTGACTCATTGACCCGGATAGGTTCGATGATGGGTTCAGGCGGCATGGTAGTACTGGATGATACGACCTGTATGGTCGATGTGGCAAAGTTCTTCCTTACATTCACTGAGCATGAATCATGTGGTAAATGCCCTCCCTGCAGGATAGGCACAAAGAGGATGCTCGAAATACTGACGCGGATAACAGAAGGCAAAGGCAAAGAGGGCGATATGGAACTGCTTGTTGAACTCGGGATCGATATTGCGCATTCATCCCTCTGCGGGCTCGGACAGGCAGCCCCTAATCCGGTGCTTTCCACAATAAAATATTTTTATGAAGAATACGATGCGCATATAAGGGATGGCATATGTCCTGCCAATGTATGCAAGGCCTTGCGCCAGTATGTTGTAAGCACGGATTTATGCAAGATGTGCGGCAAGTGCTTTAGGGTATGCCCTGCAGGGGCTATCAGTTGGGAGCCTAAAAAGAAAGCGGCAATCGATAAATTAAAATGTATAAAATGCGGCGCATGTTTTGAGGCATGCCCGTTCAATTCAATCGTATAGTGATGATGGGGGTATTATGGTCAGCACAAGGCGCTTAAAGGAAATGCCGTTCTTCAAGGAGTTTTCGCAGGAGGAGCTTGAAAAAATTTCTGATCTGATGAAGGAAGTATTTTATGCCAAAGGAGCAGTTGTCTGGGAGGAAGGGAGCCCTGGACAGGGGCTTCACATCATTGATTTCGGGAAGGTCAGAGTTACCAAGAGGACCAAAGAAAATGCAAAGCAAACGTTTGCTGTGCTGAAACAGAATAACTTTTTTGGCGAACTTTCCCTGTTGGACGGGAGGTCGCATTCTGCTGCTGTCGAAGCAGCAGAAGATACAAAAGTCCTGGTCCTCCAGAGAGCTGATATGGAAAAGCTGCTAAATGATTCCCCCCGCACAGCATACAAGATCGTCCGCGAGATGACCATTGCGATCTGTGAAATACTGCGGGACATGAACAATAAGTATATGAATCTTGCTGATTATATTTGGGAGTAACGTCAGATGAAGTTGACGTGAGGAGGTAACATTGTCAGGAGAGAAACTGAAAATAACTATAGACGGGATTGATATCCTGTGCGAAAAAGGCACGACGATCCTTAATGCTGCAAGACAGGCAGGAGTGGATATCCCGACCCTCTGCCATGATGAGCGTCTGGAACCGTATGGCGGATGCCGCCTGTGTATCGTACAGATCAAAGGCGTAAACAGGCCGCTGCCTGCATGTACAACCCCTGTTTCCAGCAACATGGTGGTCACCACCGAGAATGAAGCGCTTACCCGCATGCGGAAAAATGTGCTGGAGCTTCTGTTGTCAAATCATCCGAATGACTGCATGAGGTGCGAACAGACCGGCAACTGTACACTACAGGACCTGGCTTATAGATACGGAGCTGATGGAAAAATATATGAAGGGGAGAAATGGGACCTTCCGATACGTGAAGATAATCCATTTATAACGTATGAACCCAACAAATGCATTCTCTGTGGCAGGTGCGTAAGGATATGCAATGAGGTGGTGATGGCAGGCACGATCGACCTCGTGGGCAGGGGGTTCTATGCCATGCCGGACACGGCATTCAGAAAACCGCGCACCCTTGAAAATTGTGAGTTCTGCGGGCAATGCGTATCTACCTGCCCGACCGGCGCCCTGACCGACAGGAAAGGACGCGGCAAGGGGCGTTCCTATGAACTTAAGAAAGTGAAGACCACCTGTTCATACTGCGGTACAGGATGTAATTTCTACCTCAATGTAAAGGGCGATAAAGTCGTAAAGGTCACATCTGCCTATGACTCGCCGGTGAGCCAGGGTAGCCTCTGTATAAAGGGACGTTATGGATATGATTTCATCCACAGCCCTGAAAGGATAAAGACGCCGCTTATCAGAAAAGGCGCTGAATTTGTCGAGGCAACATGGGATGAGGCGCTTGAGCTGATAGCTAATAAATTCAAAGAGCTGATCGAAAAACACGGGCCTGATAAAGTAGGCGGGTTTTCATCATCCAGATGCACAAACGAAGAAAACTATCTCCTTGCAAAGTGGGTAAGATGCGCAGTCGGGTCTAATAACGTAGACAACTGCGCACGTGTCTGACACGCCCCCACTGTTGCCGGTCTGGCAACCAGCCTGGGAGCAGGGGCAGCTACGAACTCATTGTCACAGATGCCCGATATAGATACTATTTTCCTCTTTGGATCAAACCCCACTGAGGCGCATCCGATCGTTTCTTTATATCTGAAAAAAGCATTGCGCAGCGGCGCCAAGCTTATTGTCGGAGATCCGAGAAAGACATGGATGGCAAGGCGCGCTGACGTTTGGCTCAACCTGAAACCCGGCAGCAATATCGCCATGATGAACGGGCTTGTAAACGTCATATTGCAAAAAGGCTGGGAGAACAGGGAATTCATCGAGAAGAGGACAGAGGGCTTCGATGAACTCAAAGAAAAGGTAAAAGAATATGATCTGGACCGGGTCGAAAAACTGACGGGTGTAGCAAAAGACAGGATCGTTGAAGCAGCTCATTTATATTCACATGCGGACAAGGCAATGATCGTCTATGGCCTTGGGGTTACTGAGCATCAGACAGGGACAGAAAACGCAATGGCCATTGCCAATCTTGCGCTGGTCTGCGGCCATCTCGGCAGGCCGTCAACCGGCATCATGGCGCTAAGAGGACAGAACAACGTCCAGGGGGCGTCAGACCTTGGGCCTCTTCCTGCAACGCTTCCGGGGTATCAATCTGTGACAGATCCTAAGTTGCGCGAAAAATTTGAGAAAGCGTGGGGAGTGAAGATAAAAGACAAGCCGGGCCTGAAATCCGTTGAGATGCTTGATGAATGCCGGAAAGGGAATTTCAAAGGGATATTTATCCTTGGAGAAGACCCTGCACATACAGACCCTAACATCAATCATGTGCGTGAGGCGCTTGAGTCCGTTGAATTCCTGGCGGTGCAGGAAATTTTTCATACAGAGACAACGCGTTTTGCTCACGTGATACTTCCGGGTGCGAGCTTTGCAGAAAAAGACGGCACCTTCACGAACGGCGAGCGCAGGGTACAGCGTGTGAGAAAGGCGATAGAGCCTCTCGCAGGAATGGCAGAGTGGCAGGTCATATGCAGCCTTTCAACACGGATGGGTTATACAATGAATTACAATCACCCTTCAGAGATAATGGATGAGATCGCGAGCCTTGTCCCGATTTACGGCGGCATCAGCTATAGCCGTATCGAGGAAAAAGGGATTCAGTGGCCCTGCCCCACAAAAGACCATCCCGGCACAACAACACTATATTCTGATTTATTCTCGAGGCCCGGAGGCCTGGCAAAGTTCATGGCCCTGGACCACAAGGGGCCCGGCGAGGTTACGGATAAGCAGTATCCCTTTACCCTTGTTACCGGCAGGATCCGCGAGCATTACAATAATGGCTCAATGACGAGAAGGACGCCAGGGATCATGGAGCTGATCGGCGAAGAACTGCTTGAGATCAGCCCTGAAGACGCCAAAAAGCTCAAGATCAATAACGGCGAGATGGTAAAAGTATCCTCAAGGAGAGGCGAGATAACGGTAAAAGCCAAGGTCACAGACCGTTCACAGCCCGGCAACGTGTTTCTCACATTCCATTATCAGAACGCGCTTACCAATCTCCTGACCTCAGAGCACAGGGACCCTATAACCGGAACACCTGAATACAAATCCTGCGCGGTAAAGATAGAGAAGTGACTGAAAAAGGCCTGCTTTGGCAGGCCTTCACTCAAAATATTCTGCAGTTAATATCTGCAAGCGGACAGACTTCTGTTTCAAAATCCTACTTCAGGATATTTAACCAGTTGCTTCCGGTCTCCACGGGATAACCTGCCTTCTTCCACATGCTGAGGCCTTCTTTCATGCTGACGGCATTTTTGCAACCGAGTTCATTGAGAGTCCTGGTCGCCAACGGCGATCTGTTCTCGAATATTCAGTAAACAATGATCGTTGTGTTCTTGTCCGGGATTTTATTCTGGACAAGAAATTCCAGCAGCCCTCGCGATATATTGATTGCTCCGGTGATATGTTCTTTTTCATATTCTTCTTTGTCACGCACATCGAGGATAACAATCTTTTCGCCGGAATCCATCATCTTTTTTACCTCCCGGAGGGACACTTCTTTAACTTGAGCTCTTGCTTCCTGCACAATTTGCTCCGGGGTTTTGTCAGCAGCTCTTGAACTGAAGGGAGTAAACATACCATACACTGCAAGTGTTAACGCAAAAGCGATTTTCATATACAAAACTCCCTCCTTGTTTTATGCGGCAGTCCTTTTTCTTCTGTGATTAAAAAAAGCCAGCATCTTTTTCGCAGCAAGCGGAAACAGGCCGAGAAGGACAAAAGAAAATATGAGCCCGGGTGAAAGTATTCCGGACACGGAATCGATCTTTGCCATTTCCTTGCCCGCATTCACAAAAACAAGAGTGCCTGGCAGCATGCCGGCCTGAGATACCCAGTAATAGGTTTTCAAAGGCATTTTGGTGAGGCCCATGATCATGTTGATAAGCCAGAATGGAAAGACAGGGATCAGGCGCAGAGTGAATAAGTAAAACGCGCCTTCTTTTTCAATGCCTGCGTTGACCGTTTTTAGCCGGTCCCCGAATTTCTTCTGTACCCAGTCCCTCAGTATAAACCTCGAAACAGCGCATGCCAGTGTTGCGCCGATGGTGCTTGCGAAGGACACGACAAAGGCTCCGGTGAGCAGGCCGAAAAGTGAGCCGGCTGCAAGTCCCAGCACAACAGCCCCGGGCAGGGATAATGACGTTACAAGGATATATACCGCCATGTAAAGCGAGATGACCTTCAGGCTGTTTTCTTCATAAAGCATCGTGAAATGTTTCTGCGATTCCTTAACGTAGGAAAGAGAGAGATAATCTCCGAGCTGGAAGGTCTTGAAAGCTATTATCAGTGCGATAACCACCAGGACAATTATTATTTTCCTGATATGTTTAAAATTCATATCTTATTTGAGTATATATATTGTCGTTTTTGTCCATCTGCCCAAATTGATTCCATTCCTCTCCCCCGCCGAAAATATTTGCGCCGGCAGCAGCCCACAGGTAGTCTGAAAAGTTATATTTGATTTCCGGATTGAGCAGATAATCATCTTCTGTCGGACTATAAAAAGAAAAAAACGAGAGTCTCAGGGTTTGATGTTTCAGGAATTGCGTCAGTCTTAGAGCTATAAGGTCATGCAGCCTCTTTTCCCCGGGAAATCCTGACGGAAGATTCTTCCTGTACTCTGAATAATCATGCATGTATTCTCCGAAATACTGAAAGCCGATCGTAAAATCTTCCCATAATTGTCTTTGATATCCGATGAGATATTTTGTTTGTGAATTTGGTATCATCGGGTCTTTGCCGTCTCTGTCCTGTCTTGAGTCATAGTATCCCGCCTCAAGACTTAAAACTCCATCTAATGCCCTTCCCTGAAGGCTTGCGCCGTAGACGGAGAGATCAGGATAAAAGAGAGTGATTTTCACCGGCATGGTCATACTGTCCGGGAGCATAGAAGGTTGTCTGTGAAAACCTCGGTAGAAATATATAGAACCGTCAAACCCTGCCACGTCACGATATGCTCTCAATGCAATTTCGGTGTTATCTATTTTGACTGAAGGTTCGACTTCCCTGCGGTTTATAACTGTCGGCATCGGGTCGAACATGTGAAACCTCTTTGGGTCTGGAAAATTATTGGGTTCAAAGATTGGAATGACAATCAGTTCCAAAGAGGCAAAAGCAGGATACAGGCCGATCTTTAAGGCATCCACCCCTTTTTTTAAATACTCCAGCGGTCTGCCTGAAAAGAACGCCTCATAATCTTTCGGGTATATATCATTGATGAAAATCAGATCGCCAAGCCCCCATGTGATGATTTGCCTGCCAATCCTTGCATCCCATTTTTCAGCAGCAAAGTCAACAAAACCTTCCTTCAGCTCTACCCCGTCAAGTTCATTAATATGATCGTAAAATATATTTGTCTTCAGAAATAACCGCGCTGATCCTTTTGAGGCCTCGAGTTTTATCTGAAATCTTTCCTCTCCCCATTTAAAATCACCGCTGTCAGGGTTTGATGTATCGGTGTTGACAGAGTAATTCCCCTGAACAAACCCATGTAAAGAGACATCAGCTGCTTCTGCGGTTAAAGAGAAGAAAACGCTGAGTAGAATTGACAGACACCAGATGACGGGCAACTGACATTGAGAAGTCCGGCTTCCGCGGTCTGTATTCTGTGCTCTTTGCTCTGTGCTCCGAATTTTGCTCATTCGATCCATTTTTTAGGCGGCTGTTTGAGAAAGCGTTCGCTGAACAGGCTGTCTTCTATGCCTATGTTGTAATCCGCTTTTACATATGTAACCTCAGTCCTGTGGCCGCTCGAGAGATTTTTCATGGCCCTTTTTGTAATTGTGGGGAAACCTTTTACATCTTTTATTTCATCAGCGCTGAAGACCTTGTAAAGTTCGCCTTTTTTGTCATAATACTCTTCTTTCAAAGGCAGGAAAGTGCCCTTGTCAATCCAGGAGAGCTTGTACGCATAGTCAACATCCTGAGCCTTTGGAGCGCTTTTTATTACATAGCAGTCTTTTGCATCAAGTTTTTCTTCCTTAGTTAAAGTATGATTATCATCTTCTATGTCCCTTCCAGAAACATCTTCGTATGTAAAATCAGATCCGACAAAGCTTGAGCTTTTGTCCTGGGCCGCGATCCTCCTTACCATGTTGATTGCCGGCACAAAAAGCCACCTGTCATCGTCTTTTGCAGGATATTTGTAAACCATAAACGTCATGTCTTTCACGTCGACCGGCTGATAGAAGTACATGAAATATTTCTGCTCGCCGCCTGAGGCGCCGTAATTCTTTCTCAGCATTGTAAGCTCCCTGACTCTCTCCTGGCCGCTTTTGCTGATAAGCTTCATTAGTACCCTGGCCTTGGAATCTTTGCCCTGATAAAAAAACGCCTCCTGAGATTTCTTAACTACCTCTTCTGCGGTAAGGGGAAAGGCCTTAAAAGGCAGAGCACAGAGCACAGAGCACAGAACGTAGACAACAAGAAATTTGAAATTTAAACCTTGAATCTCGAAATTTTTCATCTTGTTCCTCCTTTGAAGAGCCAGCCTTTCAACAACATAATAAGGGCCGGCAAATAAATTATCGTCATCACCGCGCTTAGCATCATCATGCTGACGATAAAAGCGCCCACGGTGATATAGGGTGTTAATGGCGCAAACATCATCACTGCAAAAGATGCTGCAAAGAGTACGGCATTACGCATTATGCCTTTTCCGGGACGCGCAGCGGTCCAGAGCAATGCATCAGAAAGGGCTTCAGCACCCTGCGTTTCCGTCATCCGCTGTCTGAGCCTGCTTACAAAATGAATCGCAAAATCCACTGCCATGCCGAGGGACAGACAAGAGAGCACGGATATCGGCATATCAAAGTCCTTGCCGATAAAACCGACAACTCCATAGATTAGCAGTATTGTGAATAGAAGCGGCGTGTATCCGACAACAGCCCATTTTACAGAACGGAAGTCAACGGCCAGAATGGCAAAGACCGCTATCAGGGCAAGGATAAATCCCATCACCATGTCCCATAGTACCTCATCGTTCCAGACAAGGTTGAAATAGGCAATACCCGACGGCTTGAATTCCATAGTAACAGGATGTGCAATTTTGTACTTATCCATTGCCTTTATCACTTCCCTCATTGCCTGCGCATCCCATGTCTTCAACTGCACCCAGATATTTGCCCGTTTGAAAGGGTAGTCCACAACATTGTCCAGATCAGCGGGCTTTGCAGACATTGAGAAGAGGAAGATATACTGTCCGATCATCTCCTTTGTCTCAGGGACAACATCATATTTGGGGTCATCATCATGAAGGACACGGTTTATCCTTTTCACATAGTCAACTACTGAGGTTGTCTTGCCAACAACGGAGAGTTTTTCCAGGTGTTGCTGAAGTCCCTCGATATAGCGCATTGCCTCAGGGGTTTTAATGAAGTCATCTTCCTGCGCTGTTGCGACAACATATGCCATTGACGTGCCGCCGAGTGACCTGTTTATGACCGTATCGGCTATACGAACATCGCTGTCCTTTTTGAACCACTCTACCAGATTATTATTGACCTTCATTTTTGTTATGCCGGCGATTGCTATCGTAAAAAACACAAGGCCCACAATGACCGTTTTCTTTGGACTATGCGTACCTATTGAGGCAAGTTTCTGAAGAAACCTTGACGTCTTGTCTGACCCGATATCTTCCGTATGAGCGATTTTTTCTATCTGTTCATCTTTCACAAAGGTGAACATCGCGGGGATGAAGCTGAAACTCAAAATCCTCAAAACTATCGTGCCGAAGGCTACGAGGCCGCCAAAGACCTTTACCGGAATGATATTCATAAAAAGAAGCACGCCGAAACCAACGGCTGTTGCTAATGCGGTATTGCGGACAGGACGGCTCACAGCGCGCATTGTCTCGATTATCGCGGTCTTTTTGTCTTTCTTCTCTCTGTAGCGGAAGTAGAATTCGTTGAATATATGCATGCTGTCCGTTGCAATCGCCATAAGGAAAACAGGCGCCATTGAACTCATGATATGAATAGGATAGCCAAGACCTATAAGGAGCCCCATACTACAGACGATGCTTATCATGGCGTCCATCATCAGCGTAATGGAGAGAAAAAGGTCTCTGAACATAAGATACCTGACAAGGAGCATGACTCCGCCCGCAATCGGGGCAAAGATCGCCATGAGCTTGAACATCTCAGCTCCGAAGGTGTCCCGCGCTACAGGGTCTCCTGCCACGTAATATTTTTCATCGCCTGTTTCTTTACTCAATATCTTTTTTATCTCATCGGCAATCTCTTTTCCATTTGATCCTTTTTCAAGAGGGACATATATGGCAGTAGTCTTTCCATCTTTAGAGATGATGCGGTTGATAAAAAGAGGATTTTCAAAAAGCATTTTTTGCAGAGCCGCTATCTCTCCATCTGTTTCAGGGACCTGTGCCATGAGGGGGGCTACTTTCAAAGCGCCTGACTCTGCCGTCACATTTGTGATAGTGGGAAAACTGTTTACGTCTCTCGCCGCAACGCCCTTAAGTTTCAATATTTCATTTGTAATCTCATGAACCTTCCCGAGGGTATCCTTATTGAGAATGCCCTTTTCATTCACGATTCCCACCACGATCATGTCTTCATAAAGACTGAAAGTCTTTTCCACCTCGTCATTCCAGACCCTGACGTCAGATGTTGCCGGAAGCATATTCTTGGGATTGGTGTCCGTCCTTACCTTCGGAAACTGTGTCAGAAAGGCGAAGGTGATGATTATTGTCAGGAACACAATAAGCCTGGGATGTTCTACTGAGAAATGTACAAGGGAAAACTTTTTCATTTTATTATCATCCTCCGATCCTGGGGTGAATAAACAAATAAAAAAATCCGGCCTTTAAATCCGGAGCGCCACTATCTTATTAATTGAAGCCGTTTCTTTAAATACCACCGGTGAAGCCAGTTAATCCAACTATCGTGATATTCCCTGAAGTGTTTCTTGCCCGGTCTGCTTAAAATAAAATCAAGAACATGCAGAGAAGGAGCATAAGAAGAAAACCTTTCTCTGCAGTGGGCGCAGTAAGTTACAAGCAGGCCTTTCGCCTGACTAACACGTTTTCTGGTATGCCGGTCCGACAGGGCAGTATTCCCTGTTGGAGCGCACCCGCCTGCGCCGCAACATCGGGTAAGTTCATTTTTAAATTGCATCTCTTCGATTC
Organism: Nitrospiraceae bacterium; assembly: GCA_003599425.1. Taxonomy (GTDB): domain Bacteria; phylum Nitrospirota; class Thermodesulfovibrionia; order UBA6902; family UBA6902; genus SURF-23. The sequence continues at coordinate 11,803 of QZKC01000053.1, forward strand.
TGTACCCTGACTCAGACAGTATCGCTCGGACTGCATTCCGGATTTCCGGTCTGTACCTGGCAGGGCAGGAATCATGTACGCTGATTATCTGACCGTTACCTGAAACAGTCTTTGGCAACCCTTTTTCCAGCATCACCTCATAAAGTGTCCGGAGTTTTATATCGCTGTTTTCACGAAACATCTTGTGGCAGTTGATACAGCTTACAACTACTTCTTCCACTCCAAGATCCTTAAATGTCTTAACTGTATTGTCAAATATTGTTTTAAATCTCTTTGCGTCACCCATGTCATAACTTGGTTTCCCACAGCAGTTGAGAACGATCCCTGCTCCGGGGATCACCTGTCTCAGATATTGGTATGATTTCAATACCAGTTCAGGGGAATAAGCAGGTAAAGAGCAGCCGGGGAAAAAAACAGTTTTCGGTGTAGTTCCATCCCTTGATTCAGGTCCCTTGCTTAAAGTGAAAAATGATGATGTGCT
>QZKC01000007.1 GCA_003599425.1 Nitrospiraceae bacterium
TTTAAATTCACAGCATTGCTTGATGTAACTATTGATGTCAGGTCTGTCATATTTCCCTGAAGCGTCTTGCCTGACGCAACCGACAGGGAGCCGGTTTGTATGCAGGCTTGAGGAATAAGTACACGATTCATTACCTCAAAAACATTTATATCATCAAGATAGGGGCCTCGTATTTTGTCATTGCCTTTTACATACTGGGCAAAGAGACCAGACCCTGTTCCCCTGGCATAGATGGGTATCAGTGAGTTTGTGTGCCCTCCCGAATTCCAGTACCAGTATACAGTTTCACCTGTGTCTATACGATTGTTTCCGTTCGTGTCATCCCAGCTTGCACGGCGTCCTCCTGAACCTGAAACAATCTTTTCCTTGCTCAGCGTAATATCATTAACATCTCCAAGAGGCTGATCGGGAAACTCGCCCGCGTTCCGGGAGAGATATCCGCAATCGTGATCAGCGGTTACAATAACTAATGTGTTATTCCAGTTACTGCCGTTCGCAGTATCATTCACCCAGTCGATGACTGTCTGAACAGCATTGTCAAAATCTTTCTCCTCTCCGATCAACTGGTTCATATTGTTCGCATGTGCAGCCCAGTCAACAGCGCCGCCCTCAATCATGAGCACAAACCCATTTGGATTTCTGTTCAATACCTTTAATGCGGCCTGAGTACTTTCAGAAAGGGTGGGGTTTTCCGGCATATAACCGGAATTATTCGCGTTATGATAAACATGGTCAAATAACCCTGCCAGTTTTCTGGTGTTTGGGTTATCAGCTGCAGCCATCAAAGCAGTTCCGCCATCTTGCCCGTCCTGTTTTTCGACAAGGACATGCTTCCCGGTCTGACCGCTTTCATTCCTCAGTTTGCTATATATCTGGCTGCTGACGTAAGCTGAGCCACCGGCGCCGATGAGGACGTCTGCCGGTGGAAGGGTCGGTCCATGGCCCCCTCCATACTTTATGTCCGCAGCTACCGTACCCGTGGTATTTGGGTACCCGAAAAAACCCTCGTCTGCTATTGCAAATGTATTGCCGCGATCATCATTATGAGCCACCCATGTTCCAGGTGTAGCATGCGAGACATTAACGGTGCTGACAGCGCCTACCCCCATGCCATATTCTTTCGCTATCTCACCTATCGTAAAAAAAACTATCGATGCATCAGGTGACACATTAATCCGCCCGTTAGAAGTCTTAAAACCGCTGTAAAGAGCGGTCGCACAGGCGGCACTGTCTCCGTAACCGTTCATCACGTAATCAAACTCTGACCATGCACGCGTTGTATTGTAACTGCCTCCAGCCGGATATGTTGTTACCCAGTACTGAGTCCAGGGAGCAGACTGATAGGCTGGGGGCATGCCGGTGTATTTATTTGTCGCCTCAATGGTTTTCGGTCCCCAGCCGTCTGCTATCATCAAAATAATATATTTCGCTCCGTCTGTCTCAGCTCCACAGACATCTGCAGGGCCGGGAAAAAGAAAAAAAGCAGCTATAAGGAAAACAGGGAATGCTGCATGCCATGCATCACGTATGCGAATTAAGTTTTTGATCATCCAGTACTTGTCTTTTATGTTCATAAAAACCTCATATAAAGGGTTTTAAAAAGCTATTCCCTACATTATCATCATGCTTGCTCAGGATAGCAGAGACCTTTCAATTTCATTGTACCCTGAAAAGCCCTGCATACGAAAAAAGCCGGGCTCCAAAGATTTCAGTTTCCTTCGGCGGCCCGGCTATCTTTTTTTTCCTGTCCTGAAAAGACCCGCTGCTTTCCGTCCCTTTTATGGAAAGGGTTGGCTTTGTCGGGAAAATAAACTTCGTAAAAAAAGCATCCGTATTACATTATGCCTTTCACCTTCTTTCTTGGCATGATAATTATATGCTTTCACTTTCCTGTATACTCCTCTTCTGCCGTCTTTAGCTAAGTATATCAGACTTTATTTTCTTTGCAAGGAGAATATTCACAATTACAGGGGGTTGACAGGCAAATCAATTAGTGATAAGTATTGGATACGAAGCAATCGCATACAATTATGAGGGGGTGAACATGGCACTGCCATCAAATATTTTATCGTCATGTCTTTTTCATGATGCGCAGAGGAGGGTTCACCATGATAGTAAAAGATCTGAAAACAATAAGAGCTGTAGTATCGTCTCTTTTCGTTTTATTATATCTGGCCGCATGCGGCGGTGGAGGTGGCGGAGGTGGAAAGAGCGACCAGAGAAGTGACAACACGGCGCAAACAACTTCTGTGACTTTTGCAAAAATTCTTGGGGGCGACGAAGACGATTGGGGATCCGCTGTAATTCAGACTGCCGAAGATGATTATATAATTGTCGGAACTACTGATGTAAATCCCGATGAAAAAGAAATAGATTATGAAATCTATCTCATCAAGTTAGATGCAAATGGCAATGAGGTATGGAAAAAAACCTTTGGCGGCAGCGGAAATGACACGGGGGAATCTGTATACCAGACTTCAGACGGAGGTTTTATCATTGCAGGATCGACTACGTCCTTTGGCTCTGGCCAGAACGTTTATCTCGTTAAGACAGATAAAGATGGTAATAAGGAATGGGAAAGTTCTGAAGGTCGTCTCGCTGATGAAGAGGGACAATCCGTAAGGCAGACTGTTCCTGATGGCGGCTACGTAGTTGTGGGATCGACAAATTCTTTTGCCTCTGGCGAGGACGTATATCTACTGAAAACAGATATGTCCGGGAAGCGCGAATGGGACCAGCATTATGGTGGAAGCTCCAATGAATGGGGGAATTCAGTTATACAGACTTCTGACGGAAACTTTCTCATTGCAGCTTCTGGTGAAGGAGTCAACGACATGTATATCATAAAGGTAAATGCATCAGTGCCAGACGAAGGAAGTGTTTTATGGCAGCAATCCTTGGGAGGAACAGGATATTATTATGGGAATTCTGTTGAACAGACCTCAGACGGCGGGTATATTATCACTGGAGACGCAAGTATTGATGGAAGCAACTATGACATTTCACTCATAAAAACAAAAGAGGATGGCTCAAAGATATGGGAGAAAACCTTTGGTGGAACGGCAGACCCTGACCATGGCTATGATGTCCATCAGACAACAGATGGCGGTTTCATTATCACAGGAGTATTTGCAAACAAAGATGTATATCTCATCAAGACCAATGAAAACGGGGAAGTGATCTGGTCAAAAACCTTTGATTGGATGTATGAAGACTTCGGATTCTCAGTATGTGAGACAAAAGACAACGGCTACATTATCACCGGCAGTACATATAACGGCTCTGATGATGATCTCCTTATTATCAAGACTGATAAGTTCGGAAATGTAAATACGAAATAAACTGCAGCTCCGTAGATTTTTAAAGGATCAATCGGGTATAATGCTTTTCAGTACGGCCTTGTCCTTTACTAATCTTTCTGTAAACATTCTCGGGTTTCAGGATTTGCCGGTATCATAATGAACAGGAGGTGAAGAAACATGTATCTCGTAAACGTTGATAATGACAAATGTGATGGCTGCGAAGAGTGCGTCAATCTGTGTCCTTCAGAAGTCTTCAAGATAGCTGATGGAAAATCAGATCCTTACCAGGCATCAGACTGCGCTTTTTGTTTAACCTGTGTTGAGTCATGCCCCAACAGCGCCATAACAGTAACCGAAATGTAATTCCACCATTTCGTTAATATTACTGAAATACCATATAAAATAAAAAAGGCATTCCGATATGGAATGCCTTTTTTTAGCGTGTAATGAAATTTAGGGCTTCTTGATGAAGATTTCCCATAATCCCTTGTCTTCGAGCTTGTTCGATTCGAACTCAAAACCCTGCTTTTCACAATACTTGGGAATAGTATCCTCAGCAGATGCAGGTGCATCGCAGAGGACTTTCAGAAGGGTTCCGCCCGGCGCCTTTTCCAGGGTCTTTTTTGTTAAGACAAGGGGATAAGGACATACTCTCCCTAACACATCGAGAACCTGAGTTGGTGTCTGAGATTTTAAATCTGGCATTTTTTTACCTCCTTTATATTGATAATTTTAGAAGAACAGGAGATGGTTCACCTGCTCCATCATTTTTGTTATATCGGCGAACGGGACAACCTTGGTTGTCATATCAGCTCCGAATTCTTCAGCATCCATTACAATATCTTTTTCAGAAAGCCCTAACATCTCAAGATCTTCCTTGCACACGAGTATGTTCAGATCAAGAAGAAGTCCATTCTTGATATGCGACTCTGTGCTGGTGAGCCCGTATCTTTCCATGGCTTTCTGATTTTTCAGACAGTTTAATACACCATCTCCAACAAAAGCGATGTCCGCAGTGACCAGATCGCCGTCGTTCAGATACACTTCAACACTTTGGCTGGCAATGGAATGTGTCAGCGCAAGTTTCGGATTTTCACACTTATAGCCGGCCCTCTGGATGATGAAACCCAATTTAGTTGTCGCCATTTCTATTCTCCTCCTATATGAAGCACCCTGTCAGCATCAAATGTGCTCGCAAGATACCAGTCCATGCTGTGTCTCTTGAAACCTTCCATTGTAATGTCCTTATGATAACCTCTTGCTTCCGCGCATGCTTCACAGGCTGTTATGGTTAAACCTTTGCCCATGAGTTCCTGGAGAGGTTTCTGCAGAGCAGAATAATCCTTGAAAGCCCTCTGACCTTTTATTGAGAGCATGGTCGCATTGCCCGAAACCCAAAAGTCCACCTTGTGTCCCTTTTCGACTGCAGCGCCGGCAAGTTTCACGGCAAAATCAAGGCTCATAGACCCTACCAGTGAAGAAAAACATCCAATCGTGAGTTTACCCATAGATATTATACCTCCCTATAACCAAGCGGTTTTGTCGTATTCATTAAAGATCAGGTCAACGATATCGCCGTATCCTACGACCTTCACGTTTCCATCTATATCGGCGTTGCCAAGTCCCCGGGTCTCAAGATCGTCAATAAGCGCATAATAATTTGCGGACTTTCCGAGCAGGGGGGAAGCTGCGCCTTTTTCCTTTACCGTAGCGTGATAGACGCCATTCTGGACCAAAATGATGCCAAGTTTTTCGGCCTTTAACCGGTCAAGCGTATCAACGTTAAGCCGGTAATCACTCACAAAAACAGCAAGTTTCATATCTACCTCCTGAAGTGGATTGAATGGAAGCTAAAAAAAGATTTTTAATTCTATCTACTGACAACCTATTTGTCAAGAAAGAATGAGGTTATAAAATTTCCTTATATTTTACTGGATGGGTCGCCATGTATCGGGAGGTTTATAATTGCTTTTGTATATGCTCCTCTGACTGTTTCAATCTTAAGAAAGCCCTTGTGGTCGCTGATAATTCCATGGCTGATGCTCAAGCCCAGCCCCGTCCCGTCGCTGCCTGGTTTGGTCGTGAAAAAAGGATCCATTATCTTGTCCCTTATCTCCTCCGGTATGCCTGTTCCGCGGTCGTGAAAAATGATCTGTACCCATTGGCTGCCATTGACAGTTACCTGTTCAGCCGAGATACTGAGTATCTTGTCATCATGCATTCCTGAAAATTGCCGATTTAAAGCATAGCATGCATTGCTGATGAGATTCAGGAACACCTGTTCTATTTGCTGGGGGTTTGCAAAGATCATGGGCAGGTCAGGCGGCATGTCTATTCCGAGTTTTATCCCGTCCTTTCTGACCTGTGTTTCGGTCAGTGCGAGCGAATCAGACAATATTTCGCTGATGTGAACGCACTTTTTCTCAGCCCTGTCTCCACGGGCAAATGAAAGGAGGCTCCTGACTATTCCTGCAATGCGGTCGCCCTCCCTGATGATCCTGCAAGCAATGTCATGTTCCTTGCTCTTATCAGCGCACAGCTTCAGCAACATCTGCGCATAATTAATAATGCCGTTTATCGGGTTATTGACCTCATGCGCCACACCAGCGGCAAGCCTGCCGATTGAGGCAAGGTGCTCTGAACGCATCAGCTCGGAATAGAGCATGATATTCTCGGTCACTTCGATCAGGCTCAGCACAAGCCCTGTAATTCTTCCTTCGACATCCTTGACGGGCTTCAGGCTCCAGTCCCAGAATGAAGTTCCCCTGTCAGTATGTCCCGGGTAGACAAAAGGCTTTGCCCGTACGAAGAATGGTTCGCCAGTCTCAACCACTTTTTTGAAAATCGCCTCATTTTCCTCATCAGGATACAACTCAAAATGATTTTTGCCCACAAAGAATTCCGGCGCCCTGCCATCTGCTTCCGCATATTTATTATTCACCCTGATAAAGTTAAACTCCGTATCCATATACGCTATCAGGACATGGACATTGGAGAAGACTTTTACCAGCAATTCGTTAGCGGCCTGGAGGTCTTCGTTGCTCTTTTGGAGTTCCCCCGTGCGTTCTTCGACCAGTTCCATGAGGAATTCCCGGTGTCTCTGCAGTTCACCTTCGATATTCTTGCGCTCAATCGCGTACCGTAAAGAACGGGCCAGCAGGTCGCCGTCTATCTTTCCTTTGACAAGATAATCCTGTGCCCCGAGATGGAGTGTGGAAATCGCTGTCTCTTCGTCATCCAGTCCTGTTAACACGACTATCGGTATCGCTGGTATATGTTTTCTGATCGCTTCGATGGAATCAAGTCCGCTGCTGTCAGGAAGTCCGAAATCAAGCAGGGTCACGTCGCATGGATTGTTACGCAGAAAATCGAGTCCGTTTGAAAACGTCTGCGAGTGGGTAAGTGCAACAGACGAAAATCCGGTCTCGGCAAGCATTTCCCGTATGAGCCTGGCATCTCCGGGATTGTCCTCTATCATGAGGACGTTAATCATTTCTTTATCCATTTTCTCCATTACGGGCCATTTAAAAGTGAAATTTGATTTTCAGGTTAAATCTCTTACTGCAAAAATCCCGACTTTTTCACATCCCATATTATGGATATATCAAACAGAATATTCCCTCTTGTGACCTGTCCGCTGGATACTTACCGTGTGAAAGAACAGCAGATTATATTAACATGTTGTTACGGGAATTGTTGATTTTTTTTCAATGAAGCCAAACAGGACCGGCAAAATTAAAATGGATCTATGGGAGCTGCCTCCCATAGATCCACTAAAACTAAACTCAGCAGGTGGTTTTGCTGAGCGTCACGCCTGGCTCCGCAGACGTGACGCTCGGCAAAACTTTTTGAGCTATTTCTTCACATTCTTGATGATTCCAGTCCAGTTGAAAAACCCAAGAACCGCTTATCGGCTTTGCAGAATTTCTTGATGCCGAAACTGCCTGATATGCAGGCTGAGAAGGGAACACTATAGCAGGGTTTTAATAAACTGTGTAATGTGCATGTGCTTTATGCCTTTTTCACCGCCCTCTATCATCTTGTCCATTGAGACAACAACTTTGGGGTAATTGTCCGATATACTGAGAAGATTCCCAAATTCTCTGTCCCAGGTCTTTTTATCAGGTATAAGATACGCTACCTGCACATAAAGCTTCTCCCCCTTTTTTTCGCCTACGAAATCTACTTCCTTTGCGCCCAGTTGCCCTACCGTAACATTGTAGCCCGAGGCCCTGAGATGCATATAAACTATGTTTTCAAGCACCTTGTTGATATCGGACAGGCGGTAACCAATAAGGGCGTGTCTCAGTCCGCAGTCCTGAAAATAATATTTGTCATTGATCTCAAAGATACGTTTGCCGCCTATCTCGGAGCGGCGCACTTTAAAGATTAGAAAAGCGTCGGATAAAAAGGAAAGGTAATTGAGAACTATATTGGGCGAAATTTTAGTCTTCTGGGATTTAAGAAAATCACTGATCTTTTTAGCAGAAACCAGGCTTCCCACATTATCCGCCACATACTCCACGAGTCTCTCAAGGAAAGCCACATTCCTGACGCTGTATCTTGCAACCACGTCCTTGAAAAGTATCGTGTTGTTTACGCTCTTAAGATAATCATAGACGACTTCATCGCTCAGCTCCAGATTGATCAGATACGGGAGTCCCCCGTATTTGATATATTTCAGAAGCGAATCTTCGGTGTTGTCCAGTTTGTGGAAAATCAGGAATTCGGGGTATGACAGGCTATAAACCTCAATTTCTACATATCTGCCCGATAAGTAGGTTGCCAGTTCGCCGGAGAGGAGATCGGCATTGCTTCCGGTACAGTAAATATCATATCCGCCGCTTGCCTGAAGGTCCCTCAGCGCCTTTTCAAACTGAGAAATGCCTTGAATTTCATCTATGAAAAGAGCGACTCTCTTTTTTCCTTTGGCAGACTGCTTAACATAGCGCAGCAGATCACGGTAATCCCTTATGGCTTCAAACTCATGCAGCTCTTTGTTGATATAAAGGATATCGTTCTTTTTAATACCTTGCCTGACAAGCTCATCCATGATTTGAAGCAACAGGTAGCTTTTCCCTACCCTCCTCTGACCCACAAGAACTTTGATAACCTCTTTATTCATGAAGGGCCGTATCCGCTCAAGATAATATGTCCGCTTAATATTCTTTTTATCCATGATTAAAACTCTTGTATTATTGTCTAATAGTTTTAATTGTACTTAAAACTCATAAATTGAGCAACAGGGATTGTAATAATTAAGCTGGACGAAAAAAATCATCCATTTGCCAGATGACGTCCAACTGTCCCCCTTATTTTGAAATACAGATAGGTTACGACAATGAAAAAGCCATGTTAAGAACGACATATCTATAACATGGCTCGTGAATTTACAAAACTCCCGGGGAGGGATTCGAACCCCCGACAGGGTGGTTAACAGCCACCTGCTCTGCCGGCTGAGCTACCCGGGAACGTTTACGAGCGCAGAAGGTTCTTGCTTTTGCGCTTCTGCTCTTCCGCACTTTTGCACTTTTATTTTACTCTATTTTTCTTCTGCTTTTTCTTCTCCGCCAAAGAATGCCGCCTCTTTCTGTAGCCGTTCCCACTGGTTATCGACATATTCCTGCGCCTGTTTGAGCATCCATTCATTCTCTGGATTGAACATGTGCCTGAACCTTCCCTGGGGTTTCAGGAAATCCACAAGCGGTTTCTTTTCTTTCGGCTTGAAGGTGATCTTTGTAACGCCGTTCTCGATCTCATACAGAGGCCAGTAGCATGTTTCAACGGCAAGCCTGGCAAGGGCGACTGCGTCATTTGTCTTGCTGCGCCATCCACGGTTACAGGGAGAAATAACGTTCATAAATTTCGGCCCTTTGATCTCAAAGGCCTTCTGTACTTTTTTCATCAGGTCCATCCAGTTCGCCGGAGATGCCTGTGCTACATAAGGAATGCCGTGAGCAGCCATTATTTTTGTCAGGTCTTTCCTTTGCTGCAGTTTGCCGGGGATTACGTCTCCCGCCGGACACGTTGTTGTGTTTGCACCAAAAGGTGTTGCACTTGAGCGCTGAATGCCAGTGTTCATGTACGCACCGTTGTCATAACATACATACAGCATGTCATGCCCGCGCTCCATGGCCCCTGAAAGACTCTGAAAGCCTATGTCATAGGTGCCGCCATCGCCGCCAAAGGCAACGAATTTGACGTTCCTGTCTTCAAGCTTCCCCTGCTTTACAAGGGATTTGTACATTGCCTCAACGCCGGATATGGTTGCTGCTGCATTTTCAAAAGCGCTGTGAATCCAGGGAATCTTCCACGCAGTGAATTGCTGGATGCATGATGAAACCTCAAGGCATCCTGTTGCGTTTGAAGCGACAATAGGATAATCCGTTGCCATGAGGACCTGTTTCACGACAATGGGCGCGCCGCAGCCCGAGCACATCCTGTGGCCGTGAACAAACCGGTCCTCTCCCTTTGCAAGTTCTCTTAGTTTAAGCGGTTTAGTAGTCATTCTTATTACCTCACTATTTTTTGTGTCAGTGAGTAGTGTCAGTTTAAGCCTTTTCTGACACTGTCACTAATCACTGTCACTGTTTATTCCCTAACTCCTATATATTCTTTTACAGCCTGAACTTTTCCTGTTTTAGCTAACGTTATCAGCTCATCAATTACGTGCTCAGCCTGATCAGGGAGGTAATCCCTGCCGCCAAGTCCGAATATCTTATTGATCATTGCAGGTTTAGTGTCCATCTGCATGACTGCGCCTGCGATCTCTGAATAGAGAGGCCCCATCCCGCCGAAAGAGTCAGCCCTGTCGAGGACAGCTATCGCTTTCACATGCTTCAAAGCGTTAGCTATTTCAGCAAAAGGGAAAGGCCTGAACATCCTCGGCTTCAGAAGCCCGATCTTGACCCCTCTGTCCCTGTACTGGTCAATAATGTCTTTTGTCGTGCCTGCGGCAGAGCTCATGACAACAACAGCCATTTCAGCGTCCTCAAGTCTGTATGTCTCAAAAAGGCCATATCTCCTGCCGGTCATTTTTTCGAATTCAGCAGCCACTTCAAGCACCACCTTCGGTACTCTTGTCATTACTTCATGCTGCGCCCTTTTGTATTCATGGTAGAGGTCGGTCAGGATAAGGGGGCCATAGCTTTTCGGGTTGTCAATATCAAGCAGCGGATTTACTGCAACGAACTTTCCTACAAACTTTTTCACATCAGCATCATCGATATATTCGACACGTTCAATGGAATGGCTGACGATAAAACCGTCCATACAGACTATTACGGGAAGCCGTATGTCCAGATGCTCTGCGACCCTGAAGGCCTGTATCGTATTGTCGTATGCCTCCTGTGCGTTCTCGGAATAGAACTGGATCCATCCGGTGTCCCGTGCGCCCATGCCATCAGAATGGTCGCCATGAATATTCAGGGGAGCTGAAAGGGCCCTGTTTACCAGCGGCATTACTATCGGAAGCCTGGTCCCTGCAGCTATGTACAGCATTTCCCACATAAGCGCAAGCCCCTGTGACGAGGTTGCAGTAGCGACTCTGCCTCCTGCTGCTGCTGCTCCTATGCAGGCGCTCATTGCGCTGTGTTCACTTTCTACGAGCACGAGTTCCGTGTCTACTTTGCCGTCATTGACAAATCCGGAAAACCGCTGCATAAGGTCTGTGGCCGGTGTTATAGGGTATGCCGCGCATACATCAGGGTTTATCTGTTTCAGGGCCTGTGCGCACGCTTCATTTCCGGTAACTGCGACTATCTTGCCCATTTATTTGCCCTCCTCTTCCATTACGATTGCCTTATTGCCCTTTTTGCCGGGGCATTCGAGGGCGCAGATCCCGCAGCCCTTGCAGTAGTCATAATCAAATTCAGCCCTCTTGCCTTCTGCAGTGACCTTGACCGACATATCAGGGCAATACATCCAGCAGAACATGCACTGGATGCAGTTTTCTTCTATCCACTTTGGCCTCATGGAGCGCCAACCGCCTGTCTTGAACTTTGCTGAACTGCCTGCCTCAAGGACGACAGAACCCTGAGGAAGTGTTTCCCAATATTTCTTGCTCATCCTTCCTTTACCTCCTCATATCCGCGCTGTGTGGCTTCGAGGTTGCCGTCAATGATCTTCTGGGCAAATTTCTTGCCGAAACTCTTTTTGACATTTTCCTTAAGCACATCAAGCCCCACAACGCCTGTTACCTTGCACAGTGCCCCAAGCATCGACGAATTCGGCAAGGGCCTTCCAAAACAGTCAAGGGCGATCTTTGTTGCGTCAACGGAATATACTTTCTGGGTGTCTTTCGCCTTTAGTTTCTGCCGCACCTCTTTGGGGTCCTTTGATGTATTTACCAGAAAGATAGCATCATCTGGTACGCCCTCAGTTACATTCACAGCATCCATCAATGTAGCGTCTGCAATGCTCACGACCTTAGGATGAAGGACCGGCCCGTACATCCTTATGACATGTTCACTTATCCGGTTAAACGCCCTGATGGGAGCTCCTGCCCTTTCAGGGCCGTATTCCGGGAAGGCCTGCACATACCCTCCCCCGCTCAGGCAGGCGTCTGCCAGTACCTTGGCTGCAGTAACAGTTCCCTGGCCGCCGCGGCCGTGCCAGCGAATTTCGATTGCCTTTGCCATATTATTATCCTCCGATGTTGATTAACAGCAAAATAACAAATAAGATTTGGATGTTTAATATATCCTAAATCAAACCTGATTTTCAAGCTGTAGAAATGAAAAGGGTGTGCGACAAATTTATTGGTAAAGGGAATTAAGCGCATATCCGATTCTCCCAGAAATCTTCCCAACGATTGCTGAACAGGCAACAACGTAATGC
>QZKC01000077.1 GCA_003599425.1 Nitrospiraceae bacterium
CCCCGTACTTCCATATGATATCCGCGAGTTCATGCTCGGAATACCTGTTCACCACCATCTCGGCAGTCAATTCCTGGTTTTGGTCCATCCTCATGTCCAGAGGTTCGTCCTTTAAAAAACTGAACCCCCTTCCCTCTGCCTTCAGGTGCAGTGTCGAGACCCCGGCGTCAAGGACAATGCCGTGCACCACAGGAAATCCCATACTGTTCACAACAGACCTGATGTTAGAAAATCTCTCATTAACAAGAAAAACGTTCCTGTATTTTTTCAGGCGCTCCCCAGCAAGCTTTAATGCCCCGGAGTCCCTGTCGATCCCGACCACTGTACAGTGCTCTGCCTGCCTGAGAATGCCTTCCGCATGCCCGCCTAGGCCGACCGTGGCATCAACATATATTTTTTCATCTCCTGGCTGAATCATTTTTACAACTTCCTCCAGCATTACCGGTATGTGCTTTACATCCATCTAAAGCCCATAGCCTGCCAGTTTTTCCTCTGTTGCCTGCTGATCAACGCCGGAAAGATCTGTCACGACATCCCACTCATTGCGGTTCCACAATTCTATCTTTTCGATCTGCCCGACAATAACAATATCGCCGTTGATATTCGCATCCTCCCTGAGCGCGGCAGGGACCAGCAGCCTTCCCTGCTTGTCGATCTCACACTCGATGGCTGATGCTATGACTATTCTCTTGAACCGCTTGACGTCCTGATCCATTTTGGGAAGCGACCGGACTTTCTCCTCAAGCCTGTTCCATTCTTCCTGCGGGTAAATGTGCAGGCACTTATCAAAAAGCGCGTTTGCAACAAAAAGTTTTGTGCTATAATGATCGAAAATAATTTTTCTTAAAGGAGACGGAATGATTATTCTTCCCTTTGGATCAACGGTGTAATAATATTTTCCGGAAAAAGATGACATTTTAAACCACTATCCTCCACTATTTACCACATGTTCTAAGTATAGGGAGGTTATATATACTTGTCAAGCGAAAAATTGCTACTATATTTAGTATCTATATCGAATAAAAAGCACTATTAATGGGTGTTTTGATGTCAAACCAGCTTTTCATGCAAAAACAAAGTTAAAAATCACACCTTGTTGCATCTTCCACCTCACTTCCTGTATTTTTAAGTTGATGACCGATCCAATAGAAAGTTTTTTTTCTTACCTGACGATCGAGAAGGGGCTTTCACCTAATACTTTGGAAGCCTACCGCAAAGACATCCTGAAATTTTCCTCCTATCTCGCGGAGAAAAGTAAAAGCATAAAGGCTTTCAGCCGAAGCGATGTTGTTTCTTTTATCAGCCATCTCCGTGATTCCGGAAATCAGACAGCGACTGTCGCACGATGCATCTCGGCATTGCGCGGATTATGCAAGTATATGCTGATTGAGAAAATATCCACTGAAGACCCTGTCGAAAACCTCTCCGCGCCGAAAGGGTGGAAGCGCGTTCCAAAGATCATCGGCGTTGAAGATGTCACTACCCTGATCCGGAAGCCGCAGGGAGAAAAACTCTCATTAAGGGACAGGGCCATCCTTGAAATGATCTACTCGTCAGGACTTCGCGCGAGCGAAGTGATAAACATGAAGATCAGCGATATAAACTTCCAGGCAGGATTTATCACCGTCCGGGGCAAAGGATCAAAAGAGCGCGTGGTACCCGCGAACGAGAATGCATTGAAAACTGTAACACAGTACATTGAGGAACTCAGGCCAGCGCTCCTGAACAAGAGAACAAGCCACTATCTTTTCCTCAGAAAAGGAGGAAAACCGATGACCAGGCAAAGACTGTGGCAATTGATCAAAACATATGCCAGGGGATTACAAACCAAGATCTCACCACACACACTCAGGCACTGCTTTGCCAGCCACCTGCTGGACGGAGGAGCAGACCTGAGGTCCCTGCAAAAAATGCTCGGGCATACAGACATATCAACCACTCAGATATATACAAAGGTCACGCCTGAACGCTTAAGAAAAATCCACAAGAACCATCATCCGCGCGGCTGAGCTACTCCTCTATTTCCCAAAGGTAAGCCTGGCTCCGGATTTCTCTAACCGACAAAAGTCATATTACATTTTTACTTCTGCCCAATTCCTGTCTTTTCTTTTTCTAACCTCTTAACTCCTGGCTCTAAACTCTTTTTTTAAAGGTGTCATATAGAAATCCCTCGCCAGCCTTACCTTTGTGCCTGAGTATCTTCATAGAAGTGGAGTTCGGATAAATAATTCATGTTATAAAAATTTAATATCTGTGTTTTACGCCCCTATAATTTTCGTCTTAAATCCTGTATGATGTATTCTAACTTACATTATACGTATTGTTGGACAGGTATGGTGAAAGAACATATTGAGCGATACCTCAGCACTTAATTTCCAAACATGTCCTGTTAAATATTCATTTTCATGAGTATTTAAAAATCTATCGCATTCAAGATGTTTTTGAACCATGGCTTGTCCAAATAATAAGCCGGGTGCATTTCCTGATGGGGAACCGAACCCATTATCAGAGTTTTCATTCACTATATTTTTAAACAGGAGGACGCCACATGCTGAGAAAAATCACGAAAGAAGAGCTTTATAAATGCTGTGAAGCTTCAGAGCTGCCTTTTGCCACAACTGATGAAATTTCTCCCCTGAAGGAAACTATCGGCCAGAAAAGGGCCCTCAGTTCCCTGAAGTTCGGCCTCGGCATTGACAGCCACGGGTTTAACATATACATCCTCGGTGAAAGCGGCACCGGCAAAATGACCACGATCAAGACGATCCTCGAAGAAAAAGCAAAAAACGAATCAGCGCCGAACGACTGGTGCTATGTGTATAATTTTAAAAACCCGGACGTGCCCCGTACCCTCAGCCTTCCTCCGGGAACAGGCCTTTCTTTTCAGAAAGACATGAGTGAACTCATTACGGCGCTGCGCCAGGAGATACCCAAGACATTTGAATCAAAGGAATACGAAAAGCAGCGCGCCAACATCATCGAAGACTTCCAGCAAAAACAGAAGAAGTATTTTGCTGATCTCGAAGAAGAGGCGCGGTCAAAGGATTTCACGCTCAAGAAAACCGTAAGCGGCCTGGTCCTTCTCCCTGTAAAGAAAACAGGCGAAACCCTGAGCGAGGAAGAATATGAAGCCCTTGAACCTGAAGTAAAAAAGAAGGTTGAAAGGATAGGAAGGGAACTGCAGGAAAAGCTCGATGACGTAATAAGGATCGTAAGGGAAGAAGAGAAAAAGATCAGGGAAATGATGAACCAGCTCGAACGGGACGCCACATTATCTTCCGTAGGGCACAGGATCGATGAATTAAAAAACAAATACAAGGAAAACAGCGATATTTTAAATTATCTCGAAGAGGTCAAGGAAAACATACTCGAACATCTTGATGATTTCAAGCCCCAGGAAGAACAGGCCCCTGCCCTTCCGTTCATGAAACCGTCAAAGGCCGAGCCGTCATTCAACAGGTACATGGTCAATGTGTTTGTAAATAACAGCGACCTGAAAGGGGCGCCGGTAGTCATCGAAAGCAACCCGACCTATTACAACCTGTTTGGAAGGATCGAACACAAACTGCAATACGGTATGGCGATCACCGATTTCACCATGATAAAGTCCGGGTCTCTTCAAATGGCGAACGGAGGATATCTGGTCATTGACGCGCTTGACCTCCTCAAAAATATCTTTTCCTATGATACCCTCAAGCGGACGATAAAAGACCGGGCAATAAAGATAGAGGACGTGTGGGAGCAGTACCGCCTGATCTCGACAGTCACCCTGAAACCGGAGGCTATTCCATTCAATGTCAAGATCGTCCTCGTGGGCAACCCCCGTCTTTACTATCTCCTCTATAACCTTGACGAGGAATACAGGGAGCTTTTCAAGGTGAAGGCGGACTATGAGAACCGCATGGACCGGAATGCGGAGACCATGCTCAAATACGCAAGCTTTGTGAAGACAAAGTGCGATGAAAGAGGCCTTATGCCATTTGACAGGAGTGCGGTAGCAAAAGTCATAGAGTATGGCTCGCGTCTTGCGGACCATCAGGCAAAACTCTCCGCCAAGTTCAGTGAAATAGCCGACATCCTCAAAGAGGCCGATTACTGGGCAAGAGAAAAAAAAGGCAGTGCTGTTACTGCCGCTGATGTTGAAAAGGCGCTTGAGGAAAAAACATACCGTTCAAATAAAGTTGAGCAGAAGATCCTGGAGGCGACAAGAGAAGGCACCTTGCTCATAGATACTGAAGGCGCTGTAGCAGGACAGATCAATGGTCTTTCTGTGCTCGACCTTGGAGATTACAGTTTCGGCATGCCCTCGCGAATTACTGCCAGATGTTATGCCGGAAGGGCTGGCATCGTCAATATAGAGCGTGAAACCAAAATGAGCGGGAAGATCCACGAAAAAGCGATACTGATACTAACAGCATACCTCGGAGCCAAGTATGCCATAAAACATTCCCTCAGCCTGACGGCGTCCCTGACTTTTGAACAATTGTACGGCGGCGTAGAGGGAGACAGCGCAACCTGCGCTGAAGTGTATGCCCTGCTGAGCAGTATATCCGGGGTGCCTATAAAACAGTCCTATGCTGTCACAGGTTCAATGAACCAGCATGGCCAGGTGCAGCCCATCGGCGGGGTTAATGAGAAAATAGAAGGGTTCTTTGAAGTATGCAAACTCAGCGGACTTAATGGAGAGCATGGCGTCATCATACCGAAGCGCAATCTGATACACCTGATGCTTAAAAAAGAAGTAACAGATGCTGTGCAGAACGGAAAATTCAATATCTATTCAATCGACAATGTGGAAGACGGCATTGAGGTCCTCACGGGGATTCAGCCTGGAGAACTGCAGCCTGACGGCACATATCCGGAAGGGACGCTCAACTACCTCGTTGACAAGCGGCTCAGAAAGTTTACCGATGTGTTGAAAGGTGAAAAGGCTGAAGAAAAGAAAAAGGAAAACAACGGGTAGTCACCTTCCGATTACCTTTAGCATTTTCACGTGTTACTTTCATGGAATCGCAACTTCCTTCTCCTTCATGACGCTTGAAAGCATGTTGAGAACAAATTCCTTTGCGTCAAGGATTTCAATAAGAACGGGCTCGCCATCACGAGAAAAGTGGACTATAACCTGTCCTTCTTCCTCAGCATAATCAATCGGCTTGTCTGAAAGTTCAACCATAAGAGCATCAACATCCTTGCTGTATCTAATCTTTCTCATATCTTGACCTCCTCCCAGGGTAAACAGTTATCGTCAGAATCTTGTCCGCTTGTTCCTCATATACAACTCTCAGGACATGTTCGTCATCAATTCTTTTCTGAGCGATTAATCTATCCTTATATCCTTTTTCTATTTTATCAGGAAATCTTATTATATCGTTAATTTTTTCAATTGAAAGGTCAATGCCATGCGCTTTTTCCGCAGGCCAGGCGGCATGGCGATGGGGTCATACAAGTCGGCGAGTGATGATTCGGGATACGCGGCGCGCGCATCCGACTTGTTCGCCTTGCGTAATTGAGTTTGTAGAGACGAAAGCAATCTTAACCTGCTCGCGTGGAGGCTTCGGCATATTAGGGAGGTTATCGAGTAGAGTTGTCGTCCTTTCATCGCCTCGAATATAGTTCACCGCTTTCATATACCAAGCTGAAACATAATCGAGTACCCCTGCTCCCTTTATGCCTGCAAAAACATTATCCATATCGGTTCGGTGATAAGAACACCGCGCCAGAACAGATCGATAAAACCGCCCTTCTCTCCACTCTTTTCAAACCGCGTTCTTGCCCGGCGCACCGGCTCCTCAAAGCTCGCAAGCCGTCTTCGGCTTACGCCAAAAACATTAAAGAACTCGTTCCAGAAGGTCTGTGCCTCTGCACGTTCTGCATTTGCGCCTTCCCATTCGCGGGAAAATGCGAGCGCACGTTCCTTGATTTCATTCAATGACAGTGGCATTTAATTTATGATCCTTAAAAACACCCGCTTAATTTTAGTTCAACATCATACTAAACAACAAGGGGAAAATTGGATTAATATACGGAATCTCAGTAAACTATAACTGCTTTTTTCAAATGAACGATGCCAGATAACATTAAAAAAATCCTTATCCGCGGAACAAACTGGATCGGCGATGCAGTCCTTACACTGCCGGCAATCAGATCCATAAGAAGTTCATCCCCTGACGCTCATATAAGCCTCCTTGTCAAACCGTGGGTCTCGGATGTCTTTCAGAACAATCCCGACATCAACGAGATCATTCTGTACGATGACAGCTACGCTGGATTGTCTGGAAAATTAAAACTGGCCGCAGAACTCCGGAGACGCAATTTCGATACCGCTATCCTTCTGCAGAATGCATTTGACGGAGCTCTGCTCGCCAGGTTCGCAGGGATTCCCCGTAGAACAGGTTATAAAAGAGATGGCCGGGGGTTTTTGCTGACACAGGCAATCCCTGTATCAAAAGATATCCTTTCTCAGCACCAGGTCTACTATTATCTGAACCTCCTGAAGGCGATCGGCATGAAGACAACTGAAACACATCCATATATGTTTCTCACAGACGATGAAAGACAGTGGGCAAGGAATTTAATACGATCTGAATTACACAAGGGCATGTCACGGCATGCTGCTATACGGCCATTGATCGGTATTAACCCAGGCGCCACATACGGATCAGCCAAAAGATGGCTGCCTGAAAGATATGCCGAGGTAATACGCAGGATCATCATCGAACTGAACAGCAGCGTCATGATCTTCGGCAGCGCATCAGAGAAGGAGATCGCGGATGAAATACTCACTCATATAGATGCGCCTTATCATTCCTTCATCCTGAATATGGCGGGGAAAACGACAATTCGTGAGCTTGCATCTTTAATCGCTGAATGCAATGCCTTTATAACCAATGATTCAGGGCCCATGCACATCGCCTCTGCCCTCTTTGTCCCTGTTGTCGGGATATTCGGCTCAACTGATAAGACTGTGACCGGCCCCTTTGGAGAAGGACACAGAATGATCTCCTCTGATATTCCCTGCTCTCCTTGCATGAAAAGGGAATGCCCTGAGGGTCATCTTCAGTGCATGTCTGATATCACTGCTGATGAGGTCTTCTCTGCCCTGAAGGAAGTCCTCCCGGCAAACAAGGCTGTCTTCCTTGATCGGGATGGAACTGTCATTGAAGACAAAAACTATCTGAACAGCTTTGACAACCTTGTTGTTTTTCCGGATTCAAAAGAAAGCCTCAGAAAACTCAGAGATGCTGGGTTCAAACTAATCGGCATTACGAACCAGTCCGGGATCGCCAGGGGGATTATAAAGGAATCGTTCGTTACCGAATTACATGCACACCTGAAAAAGGAATTAGGGATAGATGATTTTTTTTACTGCCCCCACCTTCCTGACGAACACTGCCCGTGCAGGAAGCCTGAAGCAATGCTGGCGCTGAAGGCAAAACTTCTGCACAGTGTCAATCCTGAATTCTCATACATGATCGGGGACAAAGAGCTCGATGTTCAGCTCGCCTATAAGATAGGCGCTACCGGTATACTTCTTTCACCATCCCAACCATCAGATACCCGTGCTTCATATGTTGCAAGAGATTTGACCGATGCTGTGCAATGGATACTGGGGAGGGCCTGACCTTGCCGTTAAAAATACTCGTCATTAAACCGAGTTCTCTCGGCGACGTCATCCATGCGCTTCCCTTTCTGAAAGCAGTGAAAGACTCCTTCCCGCATGCTCAGATTGACTGGGTAATCAGCAGGAACCTGAGAGGCCTCCTTGAAGGCAACCCGCTCATCCATGAACTGATCGACTTTGACAAGGACTCCTGGAGCAAGTTTAAAAATCTGCACAAAACCATATCCGAGATATCTCTCCTGAAAAAAATATTGAAGAAAAAACATTATGACATTGTTGTTGATCTCCAGGGGCTCCTCAGAACCGGCCTTATATCTTTCTTCACTGCCGCAGGCCTGAAAGTCGGATTTTCTGATGCACGTGAAGGAAGCAGATATTTTTATGATACAAAGATCCCGTCTGGAAAAGCTGTTCACGCTGTGGACAAGTGCCTTGAGATAGCACGTGCGCTTGGAGCGGAAGTTAAAAAAGCAGAGTTCCCGCTTCATGTTGATGCGGGGGCAAAGAAAAAGATCAGGGAGGCCCTCGGCAATATGCACGACTATGTTGTTATAGCCCCATCCGCCCGATGGAATACCAAAAGATGGCCTGCTGAAAATTTTGCGGCGCTATTGAGAAAAATCCATATTCCTGTTGTCATAGCAGGAAGCAAAGGGGATAAAGAGATAGCCTCGGAAATAGTAAAAAGATTCTCTTCAACTGGAAAAAATAATGTGATCGACTTCTGCGGCGAGACAACCTTAAAGGAGCTTATCGCCCTCATCTCCGGAGCAAAGGCAGTGGTAAGCAATGATTCAGGGCCTATGCATATTGCGGCTGCCCTCAATACCCCGGTTGTTGCGCTGTTCGGTCCGACGGATCCGGAAAAGACAGGGCCTTACGGCTGGCAAAAAAACAGGAACATGAAAGTGATAAGGGCGCATGTCCCCTGCAACCCCTGCAGAAAAAGAACCTGCAGAGACATGACCTGTATGAAGCACATACATACAGATGAAGTTTTAAAAGCTCTGAAGGGATATTTATGAGAATTTTTATTGTTATTTCTCTATATTTATTTTCTCTTATCTCTCCCTTCTCTGCTCATTCTGCTGAAACAATATCATCCCGGTTCATTAAAAATTTTGTCTACTACGTCTACTGGTCGGGGATACGGGCGGGAAAAGCTGAACTGCAGTTCGAGCTGACTCCACAGGAGGTTACCATAAGGACTCGTGCAACATCAGCTTCGTTCATTTCTCTCTTTTACCCTGTAGACGACAGGTCAGAGACCGTACTCTATCCCAACGGTTATCCGAAAAGTTCGGTTGTCAAGATAAACCAGGGACGCCACAAGAGAGACAAGGCAACATACTTTGAGCCCTGGGAAAAGAACAAGCCTCAGAAAGTAACTTACTACAACAAACTTGATGAAGAAAAAGAAGAATTCACCTTCAATTCACCAGCATACGATCCACTGTCAGCTTTTTATGCGATGACAAAGATGCCGCTGTCAATAGGAACGTCCGAGTTCATCGACATCTTCGACACGAAAAAAGTCTGGCATACCGAGATCCAGGTACTGAAAAAAGAAAAAATACATGTGCAGGGAAAGGCGTTCAATACCATACTGATTAAACCCCTCCTGAAGTCAGAGGGGATATTCCGGAAGACAGGAGATATATTGATCTGGGCAACAGATGATGACAAAAAACTCCCCGTGATGATGAAAAGCAAGGCTACAATAGGCACATTCACGGTTGAGCTGGCAGAAGGGGATTACTGACAACTATTTCGTTTTTTTATCAATTATTCTACAATTTCTTATTCACTATATAATCAGGAGGTATCATGAACATTGCCGTAATAGGAAGCGGATATGTAGGGTTGATCACAGGAGCATGCTTTGCGGAATTCGGTATACATGTGACCTGCGTGGACAATGACGAGAAGAAAATAGAGAAAATGAAGAATGGCGTTGTTCCTTTTTATGAGCCGGGGCTGGAGGAACTCCTGCAAAGAAATATCAAGGCCGGCCGTATAAATTTTACATCCAATATCGCCGAAGCCATTGACAACTCTCTGGTGATCTTCATAGCGGTCGGCACCCCCCCTCGCGGAGACGGTTCCGCGGACATGAAATACGTAGAGGGAGTTGCAAAAGAAATAGCTAAGCATATCAGGAACTACAAGGTGATAGTAACAAAAAGCACCGTTCCAGTAGGCACAGGAGAAAAAATCAGGAACATCATTTCAAAGCATTTAAGGGAAAGTGTCGATTTTGACGTTGTCTCCAACCCTGAGTTTCTCCGTGAAGGGGCCGGGATAGAGGACTTCATGAGGCCTAACCGGGTTGTGATAGGCGCCTCAAGCAATCAGGCGGTTGCGATCATGAAAGACCTGTACAGGCCTCTTTATCTGATCGAGGCGCCCATTGTCATCACAGATGTGAAGACTGCGGAGCTAATAAAATACGCATCCAACGCTTTTCTTGCCACCAAGATATCCTTTATCAATGAAATTGCCAACCTCTGTGAAACGGTCGGAGCAGATGTGCAGGTCGTTGCCAAAGCGATGGGGCTGGACCGCAGGATAGGCCCGAAATTCCTGCATGCGGGGCCCGGTTATGGAGGTTCATGCTTTCCGAAAGATACGCTCGCGCTTTTGCAGATCGGCAAAGAATCTCATGTTCATCTTGATATTATCGAGGCAACGGTAAAAACCAATGAACAGCAAAAAGAAAGGGCGGCAAAGAAAATTATCAGCACCCTTGGAAAGGTACGGGGAAAAACCATCTGTATACTCGGCCTTTCATTTAAGCCGAATACAAATGACATCCGGGAAGCACCGGCACTCTTTATCATCAGCAGGCTCCTGAAAGCGGGAGCAAAGATCAGGGCATACGATCCTGTGGCAATGGACGACGCCCGGAAAGAACTGCCGAAGATCACCTACTGCAAAGATGCGTATGACGCTGCAAAGGGGGCAGATGCTGTCGTGATCGTTACGGAATGGAACCAGTTCAGAAATCTCGATCTTGCCAGGATCAGGAAACTATCAAAGGGAGCATTCTTTTTTGATCTCAGGAATATCTATGAACCTGAGCGGCTGAGAAAGGTAGGGTTTAAATATTTTTCGGTCGGAAGACCGTAAGACTTCAAACCACAGAGGCACCGAGACAATAGAGAATTTATGAACTAAGAATCTAAAGCAAGAACCTCGAAAATTCCATTCACTTTTTTGTTTTGTCGTTACAGTCTTAAGTTTTTCTCCGTGACTCCGCGTCTCTGTGGCTACTCCTGAAAAAAAATTAAGAGGATGCTGACCTTTTTAGGGGACATGGATGAAGTTTAAAAGGTTGGGCTCTTATTTTAGGTGGGTTAACCTTTTAATTTCTGTCAACATCCTCTCTCCTCTCTATTTACTGCATAAGGTGTCCCGTGTCTATTTAATAATAGTAATTTAGATATTAGGAGCTTTAATATTTGTGTGTGCGAGGTGAGCAAAGGGAAGATTGCGGGAAGATGAGCTAAATCTGATCAGGCAGCATATGCCTGATGATCTTCCCGTCAACCATGTAGATGACTGTTTCGGCGATGTTTGTGATATGGTCTGCAATACGTTCGAGGTATTTCGAGATATAGCTTATTTTGACCGCGCGGGAAATCGTGGATGAATCCCTGATCATGATGCCCATCAGCTCTTCCCATATCCGGTGGTTTAGGTCATCCACCGTGTCATCACGCATGATGACATCTTTAGCGAGCTTTTTATCCTCATTGACGAATGCATCAATGGTGTCGCGTATCATGCCCTGTGCAATACGGCTCATTCTTGGTATATCAATATACGGTTTCAGTTGAGGCTCTTCATTGAGCTCTATGGCCCTCTCTGCGATATTAACCGCGTTATCTGCGATCCTTTCCAGATCTGTGGTTATTTTCATCGCGGTCGTGATAAAGCGCAGGTCTTTTCCCATCGGCTGCTTGAGCGCAAGTAGCCGGATACATTCTTCATCTATCTGCACGTCGAGAGTATTGATAGCATAATCGCCTGCAATGACCTTCTTTGCAAGCTCAGAGTCCCTGCCTACAAGCGACTGGACAGAATCCCTGATAGCCGCCTCAACAAGTCCGGCCATTCTTAATATCACTTCCTTCAGGTGCGACAGCTCTTCGTTCCGTACGGTCATTATCCAAACCTCC
>QZKC01000029.1 GCA_003599425.1 Nitrospiraceae bacterium
TGTAAGGATAATAATGTTTCTGTTTAAATTGCTTTACTCCGTAAAGCCTGCATTTACTCACCATACTTGCTCCGAGTTTATGAATAATCAAGGTTAGTAATGGGCTGGCCGTTAATTGACGAGGATCTGTCAATCGATGGTTTGATCGGAATCAAACACCACCCATCAAAGATAAAAGAATCCATTCCCACGTAGGAACTTTCTCCCTTACACATTGAACTTGAAATTTATAATGTCCCCGTTCCGGACCTGATATGTCTTCCCCTCAAGCCTCGCAAGTCCTTTTTGTTTTACCGTTGACATATCTCCATCAGACGCAATGAAGTCATCATAGCTCACGACCTCTGCGCGGATGAAGCCCCGTTCAATGTCTGAATGTATCTTGCCAGCAGACTGCTGTGCGCTTGTCCCAATTTTGATCGTCCACGCTCTTACCTCGTCTTTACCGACAGTAAAGAACGGCATAAGCCCGAGTGCGTCATAGGATATCCTGCAAAGCTTGTGCATCGCGGGTTCTTCAATGCCAAGGTCGTCAAGGAAGGCCCTGGCCTCATCAGGTGGAAGCTGCGCGATCTCCATTTCGATCTTGCCGCAGAGTATTATGACAGGCGGAATAACCCCATGTCCCGTCTTTCTGAAATATTCTTCTATCTCCTGCTTGTAACCCGCTGCCTGCTCTGAGCTGATATCCTTCTCACTGACATTTATGGTGATTATCTCCGGCATAATTGAAAGGAACTGATAAGGCAGCATCAAGCGCTTCTCCTCTTCAGTAAACTCCATGTTCCTCAGGGAAATTTCTTCCTCAAGCGCCTTTTTGCATTTTTGCAGCAGGCCCCTGTCAGCTTCGTCCTGCTTCTTGCCCTTTTTCGCCTGTTCCTCGATCTTTTGAAGCCGCTTCTCAACAAACTCCAGGTCGCCGAGGATAAGCTCTGCCTCAAATGACTGAACGTCTCGCAGCGGATTTATATCTCCTAAGGGATGCGCAATTGAAGGGTCTTCAAAGGTCCGCACCACATGTACTACGGCATCCGCATCTTTTATCAGATTGAATACCTTTGTATTCTGTGAAAGGTCTCCTTTGGTGACGCCGGCAAAATCAATATATTCAACCGTGGCGTGGGTTGTCTTTTTCGGCTGGTAAATAGAGGAAAGACGCTCGATCCGCTCATCCGGGATCTTGACGATCCCGATATGCGGCTCTGCTCCGGACGACACAAGCGTCGCATACATTGGCGTCTCCAGGTTCTGCCCTGTCAGTGCGTTAAAGACGGTCGTCTTTCCTGAATTTGAAAAGCCTGTGATAGTTAGCTTCATAGGTTATAAATTAGTGTGAAAATGTAATTACACAACAAGACAACAGGCGGAAACGCCTTCAAAACCTCTATAAACAACAGATTATTAAAATCCATGTGTCTGAAGTTCAGCATAAAACTATACCGCCCAAAACAGACAACTTTTAGTCCCCAAGGTGTTGCTGATAGAGCTTTTTCAGCCATCTCCGCCTGTTGTAATATGCTATCGAATATTTTTTTCCCGTTTAAGCTATCTCCTTAAATGCCTTATATGCCGCCCGTGCGGTATTGTCTATATCCGCATTCGAATGAGCCAGAGACATGAAGCCTGATTCAAACTGCGAAGGGGCAAGGTTTATCCCCTCATCAAGCATCTTTCTGAAGAATATCCCGAATTTGCCTGTATCAGACTTCTTTGCGTCTTCAAAAGAATATACTTCCTGGTCTGTGAAATAGGTGCAGAACATCGTACCTGCCCTGTAAAACTTCGTCTTCACGCCGGCGCTGTTCGCCGCGCCCTTCAAGGCCTCTTCAAGCGCCTCGGATTTTTCCATGAGCTTTTTATAGGTTCCCGGCTGTGACAGTATCTTCAGTGTCTCTATTCCAGCGGTCATCGCAAGGGGATTGCCTGAAAGCGTGCCCGCCTGATAAACGGGCCCTTCAGGAGAGACCATCTTCATGATGTCGCTCCTGCCGCCGTATGCGCCGACCGGAAGACCGCCGCCGATCACTTTGCCAAGACAGGTCATGTCTGGTTTGATTTTGAATGCCTTCTGCGCTCCGCCGTATGACACGCGGAAGCCTGTCATCACCTCATCAAAGATAAGAACAACGCCATACTTTTTGGTAAGTTTTCTCAAACCTTCAAGATATCCGGGACGCGGAAGGATCAACCCGCTGTTGCCTACTACCGGTTCAATGATGACACAGGCGATCTGCTTCGCGCTCTTCTCAAGGGTCTTTCTGAAAGCTGAAAGGTCGTTGAACGGAAGTGTAATGGTATTCCTTGCGTAATCTTTCGGGACGCCGGGGCTGTCAGGCACGCCGAATGTCGCAGCGCCTGAACCCGCTTTCACGAGCAACCCGTCTGCATGCCCGTGATAACAACCCTCGAACTTGATTATCTTGTCCCTGCCGGTAAAGCCGCGCGCAACACGTATTGCGCTCATAGTCGCCTCTGTACCGGAATTAACCATTCTCACTATCTCCATCGAAGGATATGCCTTGCGTATCATTCCAGCCAATTCAATTTCGAGCGGAGTCGGCGCACCAAAGCTGGTCCCTCTTGTGCATGCCTTCTGCAATGCCTTAACAACCGTTGGATGAGAATGGCCCAGGATCATCGGCCCCCATGAAAGGACATAATCTATATATTCATTGCCGTCGACATCATAGATCTTTGAACCCTTTGCTGAACTGATGAATAGCGGATTTCCGCCGACTGCCCTGAATGCGCGCACAGGGCTGTTCACTCCGCCGGGGATGATGCGTTTTGCCTTTTTAAAGAATGCGTTTGATTTTGTGTGTCTCAGTTTTGCCATAGCCATACTCCTGTAATTGATTTCAGACGAGCTTTTTTAGCAAGGTTTATTTAACAACAATTAATTAAGAGAAGTCAAAGAATGCCTGTTCAGCGCCATTCATGCGGGACAGAATGTTCACTGGCATAAACAGAGAGCTTATCGTAAAGGTCATTTGCTTTCCTGTATTGACGGTCCACAAACATCCTGAGTTCCTTTTCACGTTCAGTAAAACTTTCGCGTTTAAAAATCTGCTCTCTGTATCGTTCCCACGTCAAACGGAGTGATTTGAACTGGGAGAATGTGGCCTTCCACCACCTTTCATCATGCCCTGCCGGCAAGCTCGAACTTTCAGGAAGCTCTTCAAATATTACGACTTGCTTCTGGTTGTCTATTTTTACTTCATAATCTGCCATAAAGTCCATGCCTATAAGTCCGTCAAACTCACTGGATATTGAGGGGGAGATGAATGTGGGGATAAAACGGTTTTCAGCCTCTCCGACACGGATGCTGTCCATGATGGTAAAGATAGCAGGGACAGAACCTCCGATGCCGCCGATAGTTACCCACAGGTTGCTCTCTTTATCATCCAGAAGACCAAGTTCCCTGGCCAAATTATTTGATATGTGCATGCCCGGAGCTCCAGTATCAAGGAGCATGTTTGCCGTTATACGGCCATTAAATGTCACCGGAATGATGATCCTCCTGGAACCGCCTGAATAGGGGATAACATATTTCTTGAGAGGGTGTTCAACAGGTTTTGGGCTTATTTCTTCAGCTTGACTATCCGTGGCCTCTGCTGGCCGGGCTGGGGGCGATGGCGTGCTCCCGTATTTTTCGAGGTCTTCATTCGTAAAAGAGCGGGATTTCTGTCCAGCTTCAGAAGCAGCGGCGGATACCAGAAGAAACAAAAACAATACTGTCACCAGTATCTTAATTGTATTGAAATGCATGCCTCTGTTAACGGCTGAGGGTGTTTGTTTCTTTAACCAGTTAAAAGACAATTGGACGCAGACCTACCTCCCGGTAGGCAGGTGAACGCAGATGTTCTCAGATGCTATGAAATCAGTCCTCAACCAGTGTAATCGCGTCAACCGGACAATTCTCCTCGGCAGCCTCGCAGCAGTCAGCAAACTCACATCCTTCAGGGTCTACGACCTTTGATTTGTCATCAATAAGCTGAAAGACAGCCGGGCAAATCTCCGCACAATTTCCGCAGCCAATGCATAACTCTTCGTCAACAACGGGGCGCATTTCTCTCCACCTCCTCCAGAACCGCAGCAGCCAAAAGCGGGAACATGATCTCATGATGTCCTGTAAGCGCATATGATTTCCCGCCTGACAACACAGGCCGGCGAAGGACGTTCTCCCTCGCCCTGTAGTGCTGGATGAAATCCATGTTGACTGTCGTGAAATTTTTTACAGTATATTTGAGATTCCTCGTAACAGCTATCGCCTTCAAAAACACCTCAGGCAGCAGCACAGCCGAACCGAGATTGATGTAAACACCGCCCCGGAGGTCTGCAACAACCGAGGAAAGCAGTTTAAAATCCCGCAGGCTCCCTTTGCCGATCGCCCCTCCGTCTGCTGCGGGATGCATATGTATGATATCCGTCCCGATCCCCACGTGAACTGTCGCCGGGATATCAAGTCTTGCTGCTGCAGCAAGGATGCTCAGGTGCTTATATTTTGCACTGCTCTTGAGGATATGTTCGCCGACCGCTTCCCCGATGCCGTGGCCTTTTTTTACACCGGCGCTGATGGCCTTATTCAAGCCCTTCCCTGTTTCTTCAGCCATACCGAAAGTCCCCCTGCACAGCTCAACATCAACATCCTCAGAAGTGTGTCCCATGAGGCTCAGTTCAAAATCATGAACGATACATGCTCCGTTCATAGCGACAGCCGTGATGACTCCCTTTTCCATAAGGTTAATGATCACAGGAGACAAACCTGCCTTGATCGGGTGTGCACCCATGCCGAGTATCACGGGCCTGTCATTCTTTCCCGCTGTTATGATCGCGTCAACAACCGACTTGAAATCTTTGACCGCGAGGATATCCGGGAGGCTGCAAAGAAAATCCCTGAAGGTACCCTTTTCAAAAGTCCTGCCGGTCTTATCGAGCTGGACCTTGCTCTTTCTCGAACTAAGCTTGCAGGTCTGAACATTCTTTAGGGATAGGGGCTTGTATTTTTTCCGCACACAAAAATATAACGTGCAGAGAATGAATAGTCAACTGGAAAAGTGCCTTTTAACCATTTATTGGAGTTTGTTTATAAATTGCCAGTTCGTCATTCCCGTGAAAACGGGAATCCATGGTTCGACTGGCCTGTCTGCAGGAATGACCGACAAACAGACTCTATTTGTTGACCAAACTTATAACCTTTTTATCATCAGATGTCTTGAGAATACAGGCCGATGACTTGCCGGCACCAGCAGTAGCGTACATATAGTGGATATTGATGCCAGCGTCTCCGATCTTCTTTGCAACCTTATGCAGTTCCCCCGGCTTGTTCAGTAATTCGACTCCTACGACATCATCTTCTGTGGCTTTTACTCCTAACCCGGCTATTGCCTTTTTCGCCTTTGCAGCGCTGTCCGCATTCAGCATGAAATATGCCTTGTTCTCCATTGCATAAGCACAGATCGCAGTGAGGTTGATCTTCCCCTCAGCTATTACCCGTGTTATCTCTGACAAGAGCCCTGCCTTGTCAGGCATTTCAAAACTTATCTGCTTCATTTTTTTAGCCTTTGCCATAGTTATCTCCTCCTTTAGGTTTTAACCCAATTTTATAACAGT
The DNA here is from genome assembly GCA_003599425.1 of Nitrospiraceae bacterium. GTDB lineage: Bacteria > Nitrospirota > Thermodesulfovibrionia > UBA6902 > UBA6902 > SURF-23. The sequence goes on from QZKC01000029.1 coordinate 5,614, forward strand.
AATCTGAAAAGTCAACGGGAGCAAGCCATCATGCAGAAATTTTGCTTATATGGAAGCACAAAGAGAAATCTGCAAAGGCTTGCGATCAGCTGTCAGCTATCAGCGATCTGCTCATAAAATACTTTTTTCTTTCTTCCTGACAGCTGAAAGCTAATTACTGACCGCTATTTTTATGTTGATCATAGAAGTCCTGAGGCAGATTTCCCTTCGCAGGAATTGGGAGCACGGCCTTAGTCAACATCCATGATATAATGAGACACACTCATGCATACGGTCTACATCGGCATCGGTTCCAATCTCGGCGACAGAGAAGAAAACTGCGAGAGGGCTATCAGGCTTCTCATTGAACATGGCATGACGGTCACCAAACGCTCATCCATGATCGAGACAGAACCCTGGGGGGTCAAAGAGCAGCCGAAGTTCATCAATATGGCGCTCGAGATCAAAACGGGCATGGAGCCTGACGAGCTTCTGCATCTCCTCAAACGGATAGAAAATGAATCCGGAAGGCTGCCGACTTCCCGGTGGGGCCCAAGGGTGATCGACCTCGATATTCTTCTTTATGATGACCTGATACTCAAGACCCCTGAACTGGAGATACCGCATCCGGGGATCAGCGAAAGGGACTTTGTTTTAAGGCCGCTTGCGGAAATAGCGCCGGAGAAGGTGCATCCTGTTTTGAAGAAGAGTATTAAAGCCCTTTTGAAGAATTGATCGGAAATTAAACTGATTATTTGCTGTATCTAATAGCGAAATCGCTTCTCTTTTTTTCTCATACAAGAGGACTTATTATGGTATGATTAACCCAAGGGTATGGCTGACAAAATATTTGAAATCAGAGATCCCATTCATGGTTTTATTCAATTTGATGAATGGGAAAGGGATATTATTAATCATCCTGTTTTCCAGAGACTTCGCAGGATAAAGCAACTTGCGTATACTGATCTTGTCTATCCAGGAGCAACTCACACAAGATTTGAACATTCGCTTGGTGTAATGCATCTTGCAACCCGGCTTTATAACAGACTTGTTGAAAAGCATGAAGATTTACTTAAGAAAGATCTTGCTTATAATGATGAAGAACTTAATAGAGATAGAATAATAGTTCGCCTTGCTGCTCTCCTTCACGATGTAGGCCATCCTCCCTTCTCACATGCCGCTGAAATTTTAATGCCAAAAAATAAAGAGGGCAAAATATATGATCATGAACAATATGGTGCTGAGCTTATTAATCATCTGATGAAAGATGTGATAGATCATCACCCTGTAAATATGAGACGCTTTAGGATTACGTCACAGGATATTAGCGACTTCTATTTGGGTAAGTCATCCATGGGGAAAAGAAGTTTTTGGAAAGACCTTGTATCCGGTCAATTAGATGCTGATCGCATGGATTATTTACTGCGTGATTCTTATCATATCGGAGTTCATTACGGGAAATATGATCTTGATCGAATAATTTCAACAGTGTCAATTTCGAAAGTTCCTGAGGATGAGATAAAATTTACCATTGATTATGACGGCATACATGCAGCGGAAGCATTGATCCTTGCACGTTATTTCATGTTCACACAGGTTTACTTCCATAAAACAAGAAGGGCATACGACTATCACGTGGCGAATGCTATAAAGACAATATTCCGCAGCAATGGGCATGAAACGTTTCCTCCCCCGGATACGAAAGAAAATATCGAACAATATTTTCAATGGGATGACTGGAAAATTTCCGGCATGTTGTCTGATATGAATGCAGGAGAACACGGGAAGAATATCATTGAGAGAAATCATTATAGAGTTTTTTATGAAACTGTTGAAGTGCCTGATGAAAAGGCCCTTGAAGAACTTGATTTTATCTCAGAAAAATTAAAAGGTGATATAATTTTTACAGATGAAGCTGACAAGTCATGGTATAAGTTTGATAAAGACGACGAGATATATATTCGCAATATCTATAACCCGGAGATGACATCTAAACCATTATCGCAATACTCATCTGTTGTAAAAGGGCTGCGGACTATTAAACAAATCCGTTTATATACCCGAAAAGAAAATCAAAAAAGAGTCAAAGAATCTGTTAAGATATTAATCGACTGGAGGGAAAATGGATAAGATTCAGATTCCGTGGTATCGTTACGCAGTCATTTCTTACCTCGCAGACAAATTAGAGAGCAAAACCAAGCTTGGCAAGACGGCATTACAGAAACTAATTTACCTGCTCCAAGAGGCCTATAACGTTCCTCTTGAATATAACTTTAAATTTCATTTTTACGGGCCGTTCAGTTCCCGGTTATCAGGTGATCTTGATTATGTAGACTATTTAAAAGGGGTTGATGTGGAATATGAACAATCAACCGGCGGGTATTACATAAAACCCGGGGTACAGAAAGAAAATATAATTAATAAAGGCAAAGACTTTTTGGAGGAATATAGACAGCAATTAGATGAGGCAATCGAAAATTTTGGGACTTCTTATGCAAGCAACTTGGAATTACTGAGTACCATAGTTTATGTATCAAAGGAAGTTGAACATGAAGAAAACCACTGCACATACGATAAGGTTATTGAAAGGACAGGGAGTTTAAAGCCGAAGTTTAATCCGGGGCAAATAAGCGAGGCTTTAGAAAAACTCAAGGAAAAGAATCTTATCTGCCAGCCGTAAAAAGTAATCTGTCGCACTTGTAAATTCCCTGTATAGATAGATCATTTTCTAAAAGTATTTCTCAAAGGTAGATTAATCTTCATATGGGCCCAGGAATCGTTCGCCATTAAAATGGACTAAGTGCGTAGGTGTTTCTGCAATCCAGACCTCTGTTTCCCATGAAATCTCATCGAGATATTTCATCATGGTTCTTCGGTCAAGAAATGCTGTTACATACACTATGCCAGCGCTTGATCCAGAAAACAGCTCTTTCAACTCTTTCTTACGTTTTGGATTTACTGGTCCATGGCTTGTGACTGCTTCAATCAGAATAAGCCAGTTTTTCTTAACATAATGTACTACTACATCAGGCATTTTCCCATGTTCTTCTATTTCTACTCCCAAAGACCGAAGAGCCTCGGAATCAAAATAAGCCCACTTCGCCTCAGTATCACCTACATATATAACATGTCCTGCTGGGGTAAAAAGCGGACAAAAATCGTCAATGATCTTCTTAATCAATATATTTTGTCCTCCGGGCGAAAGCTTGATCTCCTTACCATTCAATAGTCTAATGGGAACTCGCAGCATCTCACGCTCTTTTGCATATAGTATTTTTAAAATCTTCACTGATTGAAGATATTCTCGCAAACCGCTATCCCAACTTGGCTTACCAAACTCACGCAGTAGTTTTAATGTTGATGGTTCTATCTGATATACTGCTTTAGGGCTATTTGTTGGTCTTGAAGGTTTATCAGGATTAGGGACAATTATTCCCGCCTGCATAAACTGATGTACTGTTTGTCGGCGGACTGTCTCTCGTGTATTTGGCGCATATCGTTTACCATAATGTGTAGCAAAAAAGTCCATCATAGGCGTAATGCCTATTAATGGATCACTTGCTCTTTGCCAATCATCCTCAGGTTTAAGATTTATAAGTGCAAGAAGAGTTAACGCTGATCGCTCATTTTGTTGCTGACGAGGGAGTCCAAGCTTCTCCAATATCTTTAAGGCTTCCTGAATCTTTCTGTCTGCTTTTTTTGCTTTAGTTTTATTCGTCATGTGCAGCACATTCTTTTTCCAATATCTCATCAACTGTTGCCTGATCCGGCATTTGATGTTTCACATACGTCCCAAGCCGAAATAATTGTTTTATGGATGGATAAGGCATTCTGCGAAGGTCAGTAGCGTTAACTTGTGTATGTCCACTAAAAAGTCGAAAATACCGATCTACTATTGAAGAATTTAAATATAATGCTAACCCCTTAGCCAACTTTGGAGAAAGTCCTTTACCCCCAATGTGGAAATAATTCATATGGTTTTCAAAACCTACGAAAGTCGATCTAACCCTTTTAGGATCGAATATTGCCGCTACAACACGCCTACGTTCTTCTTTAGTAGTAAAACGCTTTGTGAGAACGTAATATCCAGAAGGCAACAACAGTTCCTTAGTCTGTGGTAATGCTACAATAGCATTAGGTTTTTTTACTGAGTCAGAAGGCCAACTAACAAAACCAGATATAAAATGGCAAGGATATATAAGCGGCACTGCCTCCTTTTCAGGTATGAGACGAAGATATCGTTGAGCACGAAAATCGACAACCCTTCCGGTAGAAACATCAATTCCTAATTCACTGAGAGATGTTGCAAATGTTTCGACTTTATTCATTATGTGGTTATCTGCTTCGCTCAATACTAAATGAATAAAGGCATCGCGATCTTTGGGGGATACCACAGTATCATATAAAACTAATCGGTTTATCGATTTGTCAAAGTCGGAGCCTTCCGAAGATGAAATTATTAATCGTTCTGGCCTCCGTTCTTCTTTAACCATATAATAAATCACATTCTCCTGAAGGACATCATCATCGGCAAAAGCCTTTTTACGTGAATCAAATATGTGAATATGATGTAGCCTCATCATTTTGAGCAGTTCAGTTCGAAATCGTCGGAAGTATGGGCCATTACAAAAACTGCGCGGGGTGATTGCCACTAATTCGCCACCGCTAACTATCAAACGAGCAGATAACCATACAAATGCGGCATAAAGATTCGACACTTCAATTCCTGCCTTATTTAGCAATCGACGTGTTAACGATCGTCCGTTTATTTTTTTATAAGGCGGGTTAAGAATTCCATGAGTAAATTTCTCATCTTGTTTATAAAACAGATTTTCTTCCGACAGAGATAGTGCCGCAGTAATGAAATCTTCCACTCGTATTTCACCTCGAAATTCAATACCAGCACTTTTACAAACTAACTCACATCGTTTCATTGTTTCTTCTAGATATGGCAAAATTCTCTGATCGTTTTCATATGCAACAACATAAATAGATGTCGGAGGTTTTTTTATTGTAACTAATGTCTCAATATATGTTGCAAATAATACCCCAGTGCCTGCCCCGGCATCCAAGAGTCGTACATGGTCTCTTTCATGTCTAAATAACGAAGCCATGTAGCGAGCAATATTTAAGGGAGTTAAAAATTGCCCAATTTTTGAACGTTCAGTACGACAACTGCTGCCGTTATATGATTTACGGATCTCATCGAATGTATTTATTATCTCAATCGTCATAATTCGTCATTCATTCATTGGAACAGTTTATTACTACTCCAGTTTTTTATTTTAAAAATAACTAGAGCCCTTTCCTCACAATTTCCCCGAAATTCCTGAGTACCTGCAATCCCATCGCCTGACTTTTTTCCGGGTGGAACTGGACTGCAAAGACATTATCTTTCCTGACTGAAGAGGTGAATTCCATTCCGTAATCAGTGGTGGTTGCGATAATCGATGCATCATCGGGGACGACATAGAACGAGTGCACGAAATAGAAGTAGGTTTTGTCAGGAATGCCTTTGAACAGAGGATTGTCTCTCTGAATTTTTATCTCATTCCATCCCATGTGAGGTACTTTAAGGGACTGGGGGTTAAGGATTGGGGATTGAACTGGCGTATTGCCATATGCCCCTACACTGAAATCAAATTTCACAACCTTCCCTCTGAAGATATCGATCCCCCTGCACGTGCCAAACTCCACGGATTCGCTGAACAGCACCTGAAGGCCAAGACAAATGCCGAGGTACGGCTTCCCTGCATTTATGGAATCAACAACCGCATCCACAAGAGCAAGGTTTGTCAGCTCCCGCATGCAGTCTTTAAAAGCGCCTACTCCGGGAAGCACTACAGCGTCAGCTTTTTTAACAACCTCCGGACGGTTCGTGACTTTGGCATCAACACCTGCTTTCATAAAACCTTTTTCAACGCTCCGGAGATTTCCCATCCCATAATCAATAATTGCAATCATATTGCTATCTTATGAATTTGGATAAATAAATTCAACACAGCCGGGAATAAGGACATGAATATTTGTAAGTTTGCCTGACAGGTTTAAGAGAAGTACTGTAATACCAAAATGATAATGTCCTAAACAACCAAAATAAGAATGTCCGGTTGTAAGATGCTAAACTGCCTTCTTTTCAATAAGGAGGAGTGGTGGCAA
>QZKC01000073.1 GCA_003599425.1 Nitrospiraceae bacterium
AAGATTGCCAGAAAGCTTATGAAGCCAACTTCGGAGACAAACCCACTGGGGATATTACATCGATCAATGCTGAGGACATACCTGACCATGACATTCTTCTTGCTGGTTTTCCATGTCAGCCTTTCAGCATCATTGGACACAGACATGGATTTAAAGACACCCGAGGAACACTCTTTTTTGACATTGCTCGCATAATTGAAGCAAAAAAACCAACTGCATTTCTTTTGGAGAACGTTAAATTGTTAGCAGGGCACAATAACGGCAAGACACTCAAGCGGATTATGCAGGCATTAAGAGACTTAGGGTATCATGCTGATTTTCGTGTTTTAAACGCATTGAATTTTGGACTTCCCCAAAAGAGAGAGCGTATTTTTATTGTCGGATTCAAAAAACCTTGTTCATTTGATTGGCCGGAGGGCGGCACATCCATGACCCCGTTGCATGAGATTTTAGAAGACGACGTGCCTGAACAATATTATGCCTCCGAGTATATCAGAAAGAATCGACTGAAAAAACAAAAGCCCACAAAAGAACCAACAATCTGGCATGAGAATAAAGCTGGACATATCAGCGCATATCCATATTCCTGCGCTTTGCGTGCTGGAGCTTCATACAACTATTTGTTAGTTAACGGTGAGAGGAGACTTACTCCTCGTGAGATGCTACGGTTGCAAGGATTTCCAGATAGCTTTAACATCATAGGCAATTATAGCCAGACTCGGAAGCAAGCAGGGAACAGCCTTCCTGTCCCTGTAGCTAAGTCAGTTCTAAGAAATTTATTTATTGCTCATGGATGGCATAACGGCTGTGTCGAATACGATTACTATAATCTTCAGTATCAAATGATTAATGGACAGATGACGATTCTTGAAGAAAGGGTGAAATATGGGAGAAGGTCCAAGATTAAGAACCGTAGAGAAGTACAAGCCGCCTTATCCGCTAAATAAATTCCCAAAAGATTTTGCTTTCAGTTTGGGGCGGGAGCTTATTTATATCCTTGCTTCACGTGGAACTCCAAGACTTGAGGGGCCAGATTGGGAGGAGATATTTGCTCGACTAGTCGGAGCGCAGTGGAAACCCTCGAATGTCGGATTGGATGATATAGTTCTCCAGCAAACAGCTTGGGGAGCAAAGACAGTCAAGAACAGAAAACCCTCAACAGTTTCTAAGATTCGCTTGATCTCTGGACGCAATTCCCCTATCTATTCTTTTGGCGACAAAGAAATCAGCGAGTGCGACCCAAACGAACTTGGCGAGAAGATTCTCTCTATCTGGAACGAGCGGGTAGCAAGTATTCGCAAGCTCTACAAACACGTAAGGACAGTGGTTTTGATTAAGTCCGATGACTTGCTGGAAGCGGCAGTCTTTGAGTTTGAAACTATTTTGTACAGAGTTGATAATTATAGATGGCAGTGGAACGAGAGAAACAATCTTGAGGGATTTGGCAAGGACAGCAAGCAGCACATTTTCACATGGCAGCCTCACGGTTCTCAGTTTACCATCATAGAAGACGTGCCTGACGACATACTTGCGATACGAATTAAGCAACCTCCACAAGTAGACCGAGACGACATCCTCAAGGCAATCAAATTTGATGATTCTTGGATAGAAATCATTAAGTGACAATATGGATACCTTTTCAAAATCTGAACGCTCAAAAATAATGGCGAGCGTGAAGTCCCGAGGTAATAAATCCACAGAGATTCAGTTTGTTTCTATCCTCAAGGACAAGGGCATTACAGGATGGCGTCGCAATTATTCTTTGATCGGCAACCCGGATTTTGTTTTTCCAAGAGAGAGAACCGCCGTGTTTATTGATGGTTGCTTTTGGCATAGTTGCCCTTTGCATTGCCGTATGCCCGCTTCAAATAAAAATTACTGGAACAACAAGATTGATAAAAATAGAATTAGAGACAAGAAGATAACAAGAACATTAAGGGCAAAGGGCTGGCAAGTAGTTAGAGTCTGGGAACACGAAATTAAGTCTGGCAAACTTAATCATAAGCTAAACAGAATGCACAACAAGTCATTGCAGTGATCGAGTACCACAGGACCCCATTTGGGCATGTGTTTGGTTTAAGATATTCAAATCGGTATCAAGCTCTTTAACGTCATACATGGTACTCGTCACTGAGCTTTACGTTAGGCAAAAATACAATACGTACGATTACGATTATTCACAGTAGATTAATAAAACTTTGAGGGAAGGCAATTATGAATAGAAGGCAACTATTAGCAGCTGAAACATTTCGATATAGTTATGCTAATTATGCAGACCATCTAGGAATTGGAAATATTCGGTTTGATAAATTGATGCCACAGGATATTGACATATTAGAGCAAGCAGATAGTGAAGGTTGGGACAAAGGTAAATTAGCTAAAGCATTAGATAGGGATGAAGAACAAGCAGCTATTCTGATGGAAAACTATCAACAGGCTAAAGATATAATCGATGCCCCTAATAGGGCTGAATCCTTCAGAAGAAGCGTTCGATATTCTGTCAAGTATGCGCTTAAGGAAGGATTAAAGACAGATGAAGATATTGATAAATTAGTTGTGCAACTTTGTTATCGTGTTGCTGATCTTGCATACTTGCTGGATTTGGAAGAAGAAAAACTTTCCGACTATTCAGAAGAACTCAGGAAAGACACCGGAGATTAAGTAAATCAAAAGAGGCTTGTATAACACTTGCACACCCGGACGCGTTTCTCTATGGCTTTCAGTATTTTCTGTTGTTTTTATCTGGTCGGCAATAAATCCATTTGATTATTTCGTATGGTTTCTTGAGGTGCTCCCTGCGCTTATGTATCTCATAGCTGTATTTGCTATGTATAAACGGTTCCCGTTAACACCTGTTGTGTACTGGCTGATACTTTTTCACGCTGTGATATTGATGATCGGGGGGCATTATTCTTATGCTGAAGTCCCGTTGTTCAACTGGCTCAGAGATGAATTCAGTCTGTCGCGCAATCATTATGATAAGGTCGGGCATTTTGTTCAGGGGTTTGTACCGGCTCTCATTTCGCGGGAGATATTGATCAGGACCTCTCCTTTAAAGCCGGGCAAATGGCTGTTCTTTATCGTTGTATGCGTCTGCCTTGCGATAAGCGCTGTTTATGAATTGATAGAAGGCTGGTCGCTGTTGCGACAGGGACTGCTGCCGAAGCTTTTCACGGAACTCAGGGATATGTATGGGATACTCAGTCGGACATGGCGCTGGCACTTGTGGGCGCACTGATGGCGCTTGTGCTTTTCGGTAAGCTTCATGACCGTCAATTGCAGAAAAATTGTTAGTCCAGATTATTAATAAACTTTTTTGGAGCAAGCCGAGTTTATGAATAATCAATTTGAGATGTAATTATCCAGGATAAGGGTTAACAAAAAATATTTCCTGTGATAATATTTTTAACAGGGATTAATGGAACTCAGGATGAAAGACGATATAAATATATGGATGCAACATACTGGAATCAGGTAGCCGAGAATTACACAGATGAGATATTCAGCGTGCTCGAGCATGATGAGGAAAATCTAATCGCTGCACGTGTTGAGAAATTCGCTTCAGACACAGGCGCAGCCTCAGATCTGGGATGCGGGATCGGGAAATTCCTTTCGCTCCTGTCATGCAATTTCAGGCATGTGTATGCGTATGACATCTCGGAAAAGTGTCTTGAGCAGGCCAGGCACAATTGTACAGAGTTTCAGAATATCGATTATCTCAAAGTTGACCTTGCAAAGCAAACGATCAAAATTCCGAAGGTCGATCTGGCACTGTGTGTCAATTCGATTATTATGCCGTCAATATCGCAGCGTCTCAGGTACTTCAGTACCATCATCAGCCATCTCATTCCCGGCGGGCATCTGATACTCGTGGTCCCTTCTTTTGAATCAGCGATCTATTCAAAGATCCGGCTGATCGAATGGAATCAGCGCAACGGGATCGGCAACGGTGCAGCGGTCATGGCTGTATGGAATGAGAATAATAAACAGAAGGCTTCCCACCTTCAGCAGGGGATAGTCAATATCGATCATGTCCCGACCAAACACTACCTGAAGGAAGAGCTGTTTGTGTTGCTGAAGGATTTGGGCTTAGACATCCATGAGGTGCTGAAAATAGAGTATGACTGGCGGACAGAATTCAGCGACCCACCTCACTGGCTGAAAGAACCATTCCCCTGGGACTGGCTGGTTACAGCGCGAAAACGCGTAGACAGATGACCTGATACTGGAGATGCATAAATGGCAATAGAACGTGAATCACCGTTTGCCTGTCATATATTTGTGTGCACGTATGACCGTAAAAGGGAAAAGAAATCCTGTGCTGACCATGACGTCAAAACTGTAAGAGACCGTCTGAAACAGGAAATCGCTGACAGGGGGTGGAAGAAGCAGGTCAGGGTGTCGCAGAGCGGATGTCTCGGCCCCTGTGACCTGGGCCCGAATGTAATGGTCTACCCGCAGAAGATATGGTTTTCAGGAGTAACTCCTTCTGATATTGGAAAGATAATCTCTAAAGTGGAGAATATCCTCAAAGAGCAGTGATTGTGCGGATGTCATTTCAAATGTTTTTCCACCATATAAAAACCCTCTGTGTTATACAGAGGGTTTTTGAGTTCAATGGCGGGGTGGACGGGGCTCGAACCCGCGACCTCCGACGTGACAGGCCGGCGTTCTAACCAACTGAACTACCACCCCACTATTAGCTTTCAGCCAGTGCAACATGCTGAAGCGCTGACGGCTGAAAGCTGATGCCTTACTAAATGGTAGGCGGAACAGGGCTCGAACCTGTGACCCTCGCCTTGTAAGGGCGATGCTCTCCCAACTGAGCTACCCGCCCGAAAACTTCAGGCTAAATACTATAACAGATAGATAAAGGAAATTTAAAGGTCTTCTGCTTCCCTGAATCGCGCACTTTTAGTAAAGAGAATTAAGCGATGAGGTAGTTCGTGGCAACAGTTTAATATCCAACCGTTTCTGCTATGTGTCCTTATATTTCCTTCCCCCTTGACGGGAAGTCACCATGTTCGACAGAAAGAGTGGGGGTGATTAAGACACTTTTTACAACACTGAGCGTCGGATTGCTTTACAATGTTAGGGCTCTTTTAAAGTTGCGAGCTATAGAAAATCAAGCAGTTACAATATAGCATAAAGTTTGCTTTCTTATGTAACGAGCTTGTTATCTGCATTTGCTGCTGGATGAATTTGCATTGTTATTGAAAGGCTGTTCTTTTAGGATTGATCCTTGGACAGACGTTGTATTTCCTGAATTGACTGGACATGACAGAGTTAACATGTGACAGGATGCTGCCTGACAGACGCAAGTGCCCTACTCCTGTTGTCAGCAGATATACTTTCTTCGGAGGGAGAAGGAAGACGATCCGGAGAGTCTGCGACAAGAAGACTTGCATCTTTGTTGATATTTACAGTACAAGGCTGCTGATCGCAGTATTGGCTCTTCTGGTTTTGAGCTGCATAGATGCTTTCTTGACTCTTTCCCTGATAGAAAAAGGTAGTGTTATTGAAGCTAATCCTGTCATGGCGTTTTTCCTTAACCGCGGTGTTTATCCATTTTCCGTGATAAAATATACTATCACGGCAATAGCATTAATTATTTTATGTGTTTGCAAGAACGTCAATATTACAAGGATCGGACTGCCGGTTGCAATAAAGATTTACCTGGCAGTTATCATATACGAGATATATCTGTACATGATTTAACCTTTGCAGTTTCCACCCCTTTAATGAAATCCTGGAGAGTGAATTGAGATTCTTCGTTGTTTTTTTCTTCGTTATTTATGGACTTCTTCATCTATACGCTTCATTAAAAGTCAAAGCTGTCCTGTCATTGGATTTTAAGAGTGCTCTTTCCATGGCGCTTTTTATGACCATAATGATCTTTTCTCCACTTATTGTCTATACATCAGAAAAGCACGGCCTTGAGTCTTTAGCGAGAGTGTTGTCATATACGGGATACCTGTGGATGGGTTTTCTGTTCCTGTTTGTCTCCATGGCGCTGGCGATCGATTTTTATCGCTTGATCCCGTATGCAGGCGGGATCATCTTCCGCAAAGACCTTTCAGGCATGGTCCCTTCTGCCGGGCTTTCAGTCCTCATCCCTGCTTTATTCTCCCTTGCTGCCTGCACGTATGGATATTTTGACGCAAAAAATTATCGCACAGAACATGTCACGATCAGGACATCAAAACTTCCGCCTGATATCAGCAGGCTGAAGATAGTTCAGATATCAGATGTGCATCTGGGATTGATAGTAAGGGAAGACCGACTGAAGAGGATAATAGAGCAGGTCAAAACTGCGAAGCCTGATATTTTTGTATCCACAGGAGACTTGGTGGACGGCCTTATCAACAGGCTTGAAGGGCTTCCGGAATTGCTGGATGAGGTCAAGCCGCGATATGGGAAATTTGCAATAACCGGCAATCACGAATTCTATGCCGGGATAGAGCAGTCTCTTGGTTTCACGAAGAGTGCGGGTTTTACGATCCTGCGTGGAGAAGGGGTCACAGTCGAAGGGATAATTAATATAGCCGGAGTTGATGATGAGGCAGGGAATTATTACGGGCTTTCCAAAAATGTTTCTGAAAAGGAACTGCTCTCGCGCTTTGACAACGGGAAATTTACCCTTCTGCTCAAGCACAGGCCGCTTCCTGATAGGGACTCAACAGGCCTTTTCGATCTGCAGCTCTCAGGTCATACGCACAAAGGACAGATATTTCCTTTCAGTGTTATTACTGATTTCTACTACCCAGCTCATGCGGGTGTATTGAATCTTCTCAACGGTTCGCTCCTCTATGTGAGCCGAGGTACCGGGACATGGGGGCCCCCCATCCGATTTCTCTCCCCCCCTGAAGTGACGGTGATCGAGCTGGTGCGCGAAGGCGCGTAACTCCAAGTTTAAAACCTGTCTGAGATGATCAAACCTCACAAAGGGAAGTCTGCCTCAGGATTTCCACAATCGACAGAATTGTTTGCATTTTGCCTTTTGGTTTACAGATATAAGTATTTCAATAAGATTCTAAGTTTTGTTTCAACGGTGTCGTGCAGGCATCCTTCGCCAGCCTTCCCTTTGTGCCAACAGCAGCAAAGAGTGTATCTTGGATAGTTCGGGTCAGTTGACTTGAAACATGCTGTACGTTATCCTCATGTATCATGGAAAATGTTGTTGCCACCAACAGAAAGGCATATCACGATTATCACATACAGGAGACATATGAGGCGGGCATTTCGCTCCTCGGGACAGAGGTAAAATCCCTGCGCGAGGGGAAGGCCAACCTGAAGGACAGTTACGCCATTTTGAAAGATAATGAGTTATTCCTGCTTAACTGTCATATCAGCCCCTACAGCCACGGCAACATTCTTAATCATGACCCTCTGAGGACACGAAAGCTGCTCCTTCACAGGAAAGAGATCGACAGGCTGCTTGGCAATATCACGCAAAAGGGTTTTACCCTCATCCCTCTCAAAATATACTTTAAAGGCGGCAGGGCAAAGGTGGAGCTCGGCCTTGCCAGGGGAAAAAGACAGTATGAGAAACGGGAAGCTATCAAAGAGCGGGAAGCGCGGAGGGAGATAGAGCGGCATATGAGAAGGAAGTGACTCGCCAGCGGGCTTTTATGTATAATAGCAGTGGCGTTATAAAATATATGCAGATGCGCCGCTCACAGGGTAGGGCATCGCGAAATTGCGGAGGTAGCACCATCAATGATCACGTATCAGGAACTGAAAGATAAATTAACCGGCATCCAGGCAAGGGTTGATACCCTCAGGAGGTATCTTTGATGTCCCTTCACTGTCTCAGCGTCTCGAAAAACTTCAGCAGGAACTCTTAACTGAAAACCTCTGGGAAACCCCTGCAAAGGCACAGGAGCTTCTCAAGGAAAAGTCTGCCATTGAAAATTCCCTCCAGCTTTTTAATTCCCTGGAAGAGAAATTTGAAGACCTCCGGATCCTTCTGGAACTTTCAGAGGAAGAAGGGGGCGAGGTATTCCTGGGCGATGCTGAAAAGGGAATTGAAAAGCTTGCGTCAGAGATCGACGAAGTCGAATTAAAGAGCATCCTTTCACAGCAGGAAGATAAGGATAATGCCATCATGACCATTCACCCTGGCGCCGGAGGCACAGAGAGCCAGGACTGGGCACAAATACTGATGAGGATGTACATAAGATGGGCTGAACGAAAAGGTTTTAAAGTGGAAATAGTCGATCTGTTGTCCGGTGAAGAGGCTGGGATCAAAAGCGCCACATTAACCATTAATGGGCCATATGCCTATGGCTACTTAAAGGGAGAGGCAGGGGTGCACCGGCTGGTGAGGATCTCGCCGTTCGATGCCAACAAGAGGCGTCATACTTCTTTTGCCGCAATACTGGTATATCCTGACATCAGTGAGGATATCGAAATAGACATAAAAGAGGATGACCTGAAAATAGACACGTTCAGGGCCTCAGGCGCAGGCGGACAGCATGTGAACAAGACCTCTTCAGCGGTGAGGTTGACCCATATACCGACGGGCATTATTATCAGTTGCCAGAATGAACGTTCACAGCATAAGAACAAGACAATGGCCATGAAGATCCTCAAGGCGCGCCTGTATGCGCTCAAGCAGAAAGAACAGGATGAAAAACTGGAAGGATTCATCGGCGAGAAGAAAGACATTGCATGGGGCAGTCAGATCCGGTCGTATACCCTTCAGCCGTATCAGCTCATTAAAGATCACAGGACCAGTTATGAAAGCGGCAATGTGAATGCGGTGCTTGACGGGAACATAGACAATTTTATCAAGGAATACTTGTTGTTGAAGAAAGACGGCCGCAAGGTACGATAACGAGAAATTATTGGAACAGAGTTCATTCACAAAGGCAAGCCTGTCTCGGATTTCTCTAATCGACACAAGGCATTTTACATTGGAAATTTGCAGTAATCAAAGATGCCAGGCTTAAGGAAGAGATATCAACGCTCACCCGGTATTCAAAGGTAGTTAAGGATGCGCAGGTGCTGATCGCTGTATTTCTTGACCACAGTCTGAGCTATGACAGGACCAAAGATGCGCAGGCAATCGGTGCGTGCATCCAGAACATGCTGTTGCTTAT
This sequence comes from Nitrospiraceae bacterium, assembly GCA_003599425.1. Classification (GTDB taxonomy): domain Bacteria; phylum Nitrospirota; class Thermodesulfovibrionia; order UBA6902; family UBA6902; genus SURF-23. The sequence continues at coordinate 9,105 of QZKC01000073.1, forward strand.
TCACGCAGTAGGGCTTGGCGCAGTATGGCTGGGCGAGATATTAAAAAATAAGGACAGGGTTCGCGAATTGGCCGGAGCTGCTGATGATCATGAACTAATGGCAGTGGTCGCCTTTGGTTTTCCTGCTGAGAATTTGGTGAAAGGGAAGCGGAAAGCCCTTGAGCAGGCTATTATTTGCAGGAAATAGGAGGACCCTATAGTCCGGATTCTGTCTCTCCAAGCGGTCTTGTGAATGTATAATCAAAAGGCTTTTTCACCAGTACGTCCGCAGTTTGTTTGGTGCTCTTTGTTGTTAACGCAACAGGCAGCGCAACAATAAAGACCGCGGTACCCACAACAAAAGATACAAAACCGAGGGGCCGCAATAATACCAGATCGCCGATGATCTCTTCAGGCTCGGGTTTTTCTTTTGCAAATGCTGCAGCAGAGGTAAGCATGAAAATTGCGGTCAATAAAACGATCAGTATTTTCTTCATACAGTTTTCCCTTCGCATGTAATAAAGTTATCTACACTATATTAAGAATCGTGAATAGAAGTCAATAACCAGCATGCGTTAAAATCTCCTGAACAGCCTGCTGGCAGTTTGCTGACGCAAGCCTTAAGTCCCATTTCTTTTTATCACGCACCCCGGCGATGTTGCTGATGCCCCTGATCTCGAGAAAGGGTATTTTATAGATCACACACACCTGTGCGATCGCAGCCCCTTCCATGTTTTCGCAGACAGCATGAAAAGTCTTTTCAAGTTCAATAGCCTTTCTGGGCGTCCCTGAAGCTGCGGAGACCGTGACGAAAGCGCCAGATTTGATTTCAAAATCCCCCCATCCCACCTTTGCTAAGGGGGGGTGAGAGGGGATTAATGCATTAGCAAATTTTTTATCGAGCGTAAACTCATTAAAATACTTCCTCTTGCCTGCCTTTACTATCGGTATGCCGATCTCTTCCATGCCTGTCCATTTTTTTAAACCTGCGACCCCCTCATCGCCATAGATCTCTTTTATAGCAACTGCGATGTCCCCGAGCTTTAGCCCTGAATTGAGATAGGCCCCGCCGACCCCGAAATTGACGATGCCTTGAACAGCAAAATTCTCCATGATGCAGGTGGCGGTGTGAGCTGCATTTACCTTGCCGATGCCGGAATTTACCAGCAGAATATCGCGTCCCGAGAGTTGCCCTTTGTGAACACTCTTGCCGGCTAGCTGAAATGTGCGTATCTTCTTTAAAGAGGCGAGAACCGCTTCTGATTCAAAGGGCATTGATGATACGAGCGCAAGGAGTTTCATGGATCGAGAAATATTATATAGCAAATGGTTTCTATTTTTATCCTTTTCTTTATTCCTGAGCATTTTATTCATGAAATTACAGATCGGCAGGGCATGAGGTTGTCGTCTCATTCTCGGTCGCCATCCATGGCTCCCTCCGAGGCTTTTGCCTGTTCAGACATCGTGTCTGAACCTGACGGCAAAAAATCCGCGCCAACCCCATATCCTGCCGATCTTTTTTCATAGACGCAGATTAAAATTTATCAATTAAGTGGGCTAACTCCTGATTCCTGAGTCTATCTGTTTCGGGATATGATAAGATGGTACATGGAAAACGAACACGAAAAACTGGTCAAGACAACGCTTTATCTTGAGGAAGAGGTCCTTGAAGCACTGGAGGAGCTTGCCCAAAAATATTCCGGGGAGACCGGACAGAAGTGGTCAAGAGGTGGTGTTATAAGGCTGGCGCTGAGTGAATTTTTCAGCAGGAGAGGCAAAATACTGTAACCGCTTTATTCTCTGTTGATCAGGCCGCGGAGCTTGCGTGCTAAATCCGGGTTGAGTCCCTTCAATATTCGATATACATTGTTGGCAGCTTCCTCATCCTTCAAAAAAAGATATGCAATACCGAGGTTGTAATGAGCATCAGCGTACTCAGGTTCAAGCATCACAGCCTTTTTCAGTGCATCAACCGCTTCTGTATATTTGCCAAGCCTGCCGCAGGTAACACCGAGGCTGAAATATGCATCAAAGGAGCCGGGGTCTGCTTTCACCGCTTTTCTGTACGCCTCAAATGCTTTGATGTCCAGTCCCGATGCTTCATAGGCAGAGCCGAGGAAGTAATACGCATCTGAATAGCCGGGACGCATCTTCACAGCCTCGCTCAGAACATCTATTGCATCCTTATGGTCGCCTGCTTCCATAAGGAAATAACCGAGATAAAACCAGTATTCGGGCATTTTTCTGTATGACCCTAAAAACCGCAATTGGGATCAAGAATTTGGTATAACAATCTGGAAGCAATATAGAAACAGGCGAGGAGGTTATCACCAAATGGGTGAAGCAA
>QZKC01000067.1 GCA_003599425.1 Nitrospiraceae bacterium
CCCGCAAGCGAAGCGCGTCGGGAATCCTTCCGCTGAAAGATTCCGGACAAGCCGGAATGACGATTATGAGGCTTTATTAGCGTATGTCTTAGTAATTGCTTTTTCAGTTATCTGGCGAGTTAATGTTTATATGTTGTTGAGAAACCGTCCACAGAAAGTTGCCCTGTTTATTGCGGGGCTGCTTTTTCTCGATATGTCATTTGCAGGGGAAAAACAGCCGGATCATACGCGGTTTATTGGTCCGAATGTTACAAGCGCTACGAATCTCCACTTTTCCGGTAAATATTGCGAAGAATGCCACGAAAAAGCACCTGTCAGAGGCAAAGACTCATACCTCAGATTTAACGGCAGTTTTACCCAGTTGTGCAGGTGTCACGGTTATACTTCCGGCAATTATATTCATCCTGTAGACATAGTCCCGTCAGAAGAGAAGAAGGCAAGGATACCTGAGGAACTGCCGCTGCAGGACGGGAAGATCACATGCCTTACCTGTCACGATATTTACAGGCAGTGTCTGGAAAACAGGGATTTGAACCGGATGAGCCAGGCTGCCAGGAAGTTCTACAGGAATGAATTAATGTTTCTCAGAGGGAATACCCTTGAGAAGAGAACCACGCTCTGCTTCAGGTGTCATGATGAACAGAAATACAGGATGCTTGATCCGCACAATCAGCTTACTGCTGACGGTAAGGTCATTGCTGAAAAGTGCCTGTACTGTCACGTGGAAAAGCCGGATGAAAATAAAGCAGGCTATGGCGATGTAAAACTTATCGGCGACATAAAAGTGCTGTGTCAACGGTGCCACGGACCATATGACAGGCATCCCGCAAGTGTCGATCATTATATTCAGCCTTCAGGCAAGATTCACAGAAGAATGCAGAGGCTTGAAGAAGACCTCGGCCTGGTCCTGCCCCTTGACCAGATGGGGAAACTCACCTGCGTTACCTGTCACAACCCCCATGACAAAGGTGTCATTCCGGATGATCAGTTCGGCTCAAAAGGCGCTGCTGAGAAGTACAAGCACCGCATTCCGGAAAAGATGTGCAAGTCCTGCCACGGGATGTGAGAGCGCTATCTTTTACGAAGGGATATATTGCGGCTTTCGGGAGTTTTTTTAGAAATTTCTGCATATTTCTGTCCCGGTTTTAATAAGGTAAACTTTTTGTCGCCTTCCTCCAGTTTGACCAATTTGAAAAAATCACAGGACATACAGGATACGGATTTCTGCGCAAAATCACCCTGAACAATACCCCCACAAAAAGTCCCTGCAATAGCCCAACATATACGGCCGCCATTTTTCCCGCCATTTATATTAATACATGATGTTTCTGTAGTGGCTGGACATACCCCTTTCTCTTTGCATTTAACTCCACTGGGCTCTCTGCCGCATTTCTTGAATTCCCAACAATTTAATTTTGTAGCCATATTAAACCCTCCTTCTTATAGGTTCCCTGATTATATTAATCGGAAATTTAATAAAAAAACTTAAAATATTTCAGTCCTTATACTTCGTGGCAATCAGCGCAAGGAAATATTAACTGATGGCAAAGACAGGATTAAATATCTTGAGCTATTGGGGAAGAAACAGCACGGGTAATCCATTCCTGAAGCTTCACAGAGCCTTCAATCCACTTCATCCGGTTTTATCAGTGTTCCCATTTTTGAACCGTATCTGAACACGGTTATCCCTTTGCAACCTTTTTCAAACGCGAGCAGGAATGCATGTGCTACATCATCCCGTGTGGCACGGTGTTTCATGTTGATCGTCTTGGATACCGCATTGTCAGTAAATTCCTGGAAAGCGGCCTGGACCTCGATATGGTCCTCAGGGGATATTTCATGGGAAGAGACAAAAAGCCTTTTCACATCGTTAGGGATTTCTTTTATACCCCTAAGGCTGCCGGTTTTGCTCACCTTTTGGATGAGATCGTCGCTGAAAAAACTCCGCTGCTTCGCAGTTTCGATGAAAAGGGGGTGAATTTCATAGAGCTCTGTATCAAGGACAAGCCTTTTGTAGGCTATGGCAAAAAGCGGTTCTATCCCGCTCGAACAATCTGCTATCAGTGACAGGGTGCCGGTGGGTGCAATGGTGGTTGTTGTTGCATTCCTCAATCCACCCTGAGAGGCAAATTCAGGAGTATCGTAGATGGAGCCCTTGAAGTTCGGAAAAGCGCCTTTCTCACGTGCGAGTTCTATTGATGCGTTACGGGCATGGTCCCGGATGAAACTCATGACCTCACGGGCCAGCCTGAATGCCTTTGGAGAATTATATCTGATGCCGAGCTGTATCAGCATATCTGCCCATCCCATGACTCCGAGGCCGATCTTCCTGTTGCCTTTATGCATTTTTTCGATGTCCGTGACAGGATAGGTGTTTACATCAATAGCATCATCCAGAAAGCGGACGCCGAGCCTGACAAGATAGGCGAGCTGCTCCCAGTCGATCTCACAGTTCTTTCCGTTTTTGCAGACCGCAGACCGCAGACCGCTGACCGGCCTCACGACCTTCGACAGGTTTATCGATCCCAGCACACACGCTTCATAGGGAAGGAGCGGCTGTTCACCGCAGGGGTTTGTGCTTTCAATTTCTCCAATAAGGGGAGTAGGGTTGTCCCTGTTGATCCTGTCGATAAAGACCAGGCCGGGGTCTCCTGTCTCCCATGCGCTTTCTACTATCTCCCTGAATACATCGCTTGCCTTCATGTGTCCTGCAATACGCTTGCTTCTGGGGTTTATTAGGTCGTATACAGTGTCGTCCCTCAGCGCTTGCATGAAGGCATCGGTTACGGCCATGGAGATATTGAAGTTCCGGAGTTCTTCTTCATGGCGTTTTATCTTGATGAATTCCATTACGTCGGGATGGTCTATCCTCAAAATACCCATATTTGCGCCTCTTCTGGCTCCGCCCTGTTTGATGACTTCCGTTGCAGTATTGTATATCCTCATGAAAGAAACGGGACCGCTCGCGATGCCGCCAGTTGATCTCACAATGTCTGCACGGGGTCGCAGTTTAGAGAACGAGAAACCGGTCCCCCCGCCGCTCTGCAGAATGAGGGCAGCGTTCTTGAGGGAATCAAAGATGCTCTTCATCGAATCATCCACCGGGAGCACAAAACATGCTGCAAGCTGCCCCGAATCTTTTCCGGCATTAATAAGGGTAGGGGTATTCGGCAGGAATTTTAAATTGCTCATCGCATCATAAAATTTCTCCTCCCATTCATCGGGAGAACCTCCGTATGCAGATTCGGCTGATGCGATAAAGCGTGCAACTCTGCGGAAGAGTTTATCCGGGGTTTCTTTTATGACGCCGTTTTCATCCTTAAGCAGGTAACGTGTCCTTAGGACCTTAAGCGCGTTTTCGGAAAGGGTCATAGAAAAATTATATCAGATTACCGCTTGTTGACAAAACACCATTATCATCACTAATATTTTTAGTTGTCCTGAAATCACAGAACGGAGAATTATCATGGGATATAAAAAAGGTATCACAAATAACCGCATAAAGCTGGGACTGGTTTTCATGTGCCTGATGGGTGTGGTGGTATTGTTCACGGAAAGTTACTGGAAGGGAAGGGGGCTGACAGGCGACGCCATGTTTCTTGCGGGGATCATTCTGGCAGGAATAGCTACTGTTGGACGCATGTGGTGCTCTATCTACATTTCAGGATACAAGAGGGATGTGCTGATAACTGCAGGGCCTTATTCGGCGAGCAGAAATCCGCTATATTTTTTTAGCCTCATGGGCTCAGTCGGAGTTGGCCTGGCTACAAGGACCTTTACGATCCCGGCTGCAGTATTTATTGCCTTTACTATTTACTATCCGTTTATCATCAGGAAAGAAGAAGGACGGATGTCCTTCATACACGGAGAGAATTTTGATAAGTACCGCAGCAGCGTTCCGCGGTTTATACCTTCATTTTCCAGGTTTGATGAACCGGAGACATATACTATAAAGCCAAAATATCTCAGGGGAAGGTTGTTCGATTCTCTCTGGTTTATCTGGTTTGTGGGAATTGTGGGATTCATAAGCGCCCTGCATGATTACGCCGTGATCCCGGTATTTTTCAGGCTGTACTGAATTGCTTGAAGATTCTTCTCTGTGACATCGTCGGGTATTGCTGAATGCCGGCTTCAGGATGTTATTCTGTGATCTCTGTCCCGATCCCCTCTTCAGTGAAAATTTCGAGGAGGAGAGCATGAGGGACCCTTCCGTCGATGATGTGTGCCTTTTTCACATCATTCTCGAGCGCGTTCTGGCAGGCCTGAACTTTCGGGAGCATGCCTCCGGAAATTGTGCCATTGGACACGAGTGTGCGTATCTTTTTGATCTGAAGCGTTGAGATCAGTTTGTTCTTCTTGTCCTTGATTCCCTCAACATCTGTCAGCAGGATAAGTTTCTCAGCCTTAAGAGAGGAAGCAATAGCTCCTGCTACATAATCGGCGTTAATATTGAGAGTGTCGTTGTCTTTGCCTGCGCTGATGGGGGCGATCACGGGAATGAAGCCGTCCCGCTCAATTGAAAAAAGTATTTCGGGGTTCACCCGTTCGACCTCTCCAACAAGCCCGAGGTCAATGATCTCAGGAGTGCCTGTCTCCGGAGATATTTTTCTGATCACCTTTTTCCTGGCCTTTATAAGGTTGCCGTCTTTTCCGCTAAGGCCGATCGAGCGGCCGCCGTGGCTGTTTATCAGGGAAACTATCTGCTTGTTGATCAATCCGCCGAGCACCATTTCGACTATATCGATTGTTTCCCTGTCAGTAAACCGCTGTCCGTGGATGAAGGTAGGTTTCTTCCCCATTTGTTCCATGACCTTGTTTATTTTGGGGCCGCCGCCGTGGACTATTACCGGTTTAATGCCGATATAGTTCAGGAGCACAACATCCTGTGCAAATGCGTCTTTTAAGACTTCATCCACCATTGCGGCCCCGCCGTATTTGATGACGAAGGTTTTGCCGTAGAACTTTTTGATGAAGGGCAGGGATTCAATGAGTACATTTGCCTTTTCAATGATTGTCTTCATTTAATCTCCTCTTTCCCCTGCAGCTCATCGATCTTCTTCCCGATATCGGTGGCTTTCATGAGGGCTGTACCGACAAGAATGGCGTCAGTCCGCGTAGCTTCTACAGTCTGGACATCAATTCTTGAGTTAATGCCGCTCTCGCTGACCACGATACGGTCATCGGGGATGTCTTTTAACAGGTCCAGTGTGGTCCTCAGATTGATATTCAGGGTCTTCAGGTCCCGGTTATTGATGCCAATGATCTCTGCCCCGCAGTACAGGGCCAGGTCCAGCTCTTTCCAGTCATGGACCTCCACGAGGCAATCGAGCGAAAGGCATTTTGCCAGCTCGAACAGGTCGCCTAACTGAAATTTATCCAGTGCGGCGACGATAAGCAGGATCGCGTCTGCCTGGTTTACGCGCGACTCATACACCTGGTATTCATCAATAATGAAATCTTTCCTCAGAAGGGGTTTACCGGTCTTCTTGCGTGCCTTGTTCAAAAAATCAAGCTTGCCAGAAAAAAAGCGCTCTTCAGTGATAACGGATATTGCTGCAACATCCTTCTTGTTGTAAACGGATATGATCTCGGACAGATTGAAATCCTTTCGTATCTGCCCCCCTGATGGTGATGCCTTTTTGATCTCAGCGATGAGCTTTACCGGGCTGTTCGCTTCCCTTTGAATTGCGGCCCTGAAAGACTTCGTTTCCTGGGCGTCCTTTGCCCTCACCCTGAGGTCTGTCAGGGATACGGAACTTTTGGCAGCCGCCAGCTCTTCTTTTTTGTTTTTCAGTATTTCATTTAAAATGCTCATGATGCAAGATTTTAAAGGTATTACAAGAGGTTTTTCAAGGTAGCCATGTTTTGCCGGGTCTTTGATATGCAAAAGAGAGTCTGGCTCAGACTTATGGCGGTGCTTGCAGCGTTGATCACCTCAGTGGCGGCTTTGAGCGGGTTTCTTTACAGTTTTTCAGGGTCAGGGACGATGCCGGGAATGTTCTTCAGTTCTTTTGTACTTTTGTCGATCGCGGTCTTCGGTTTTATCTGCGTCATGATTTTCCTTGTCAGCATGATAATTTCTGCGGTGGTATCGGTTGTTGAAGGGGGCGGGGCAGGGGACACGTTCAGAAAAACGTATGGCTTCCTGACAAGAAATCCCCAGGCAATTTTCCTCCCGGTACTGTTCTTCATCGTGGTCATGCTTGTCAATATCGGATTGTTTGCCGCAAGATTTTCCTATAACATAATCCCGATTTTCTTCCCTTTCACTTTTATCCTCTCGGTCTTCACCGCAGTCCTGCAAAACTATCTGACTGTCATAGCATGGGGATTTCTGGTTTCGTATTACATCAAAGCTTCAGGACGTATTGACAGTTCAAGGGAGTATGAGATTTAGAAGGCACATAACCCCCTCTTATCGCAGGTAATTCCATTCACGGGTTGAATACTTCTTCTGCTCAAGCTCTTTGGCAAGACCGAGTTCAAACCTGGTGGGTTCGTCAGAGATCATTTTTATGTTTAATTCTTTTTCAAAGGACTCCTTCAGGCAGAGCTGCAGGTCATTGAGGGATATTCCATTCTGATGATCACAAAGTGATCCTATTCCCATGAAGTCTTCTTTGTTGCTTCCGTTCAGCACATGACACAATTCCTCTGCCCTGAAATTTATCATTATCGACCCCTGCTGCAGGAATCCGTTGCGGAAGCGCTTCTGTGCGCTGCCGATCACTTTTCTGCCTTCCACTGTCACTTCTCCATATGATACGGCCTTGAAGCATGCAGGGGTTCTGGCGCCTTCTGTCCTTTTTCTGGTCAATGACATATGCGCGTGTATCCCCAGCATATTCAGTCCCCTGACGAGGGCCTTGCTGGTCAGGGTGTAGTTTTCGAAGAGCTTGTTCCTGAAAGGGAATGAATTTGCAAGTGAAGAAACACTGTATGTAAGCTCAGCGTCATGCAGGATAGCCCTTCCCCCGGTAATTCTCCTGATGACGGGATACCTCTTTCCCGTGCAATAACCGATGTTGATATCAGAAAGTTTTTGAAAATACCCGATGGTCACTGACGGGACATCCCAGTGGTACAACCGTACTGTGGGAGGAGACGTCCTTTGCAGTACAGCCTCGGATATAGCTTCATCGAGCGCCATATTGTAGGCGGCCGAGTTTTCCTCCTGAATTATTATTCTCATGAAATGCATAAACAGTATCAGTATTAGTGTCTTACTAATAAGTTCACAAGTAAGGTGTCATTCCCGCTTGTCGGGAATCCTTCTGGAGAAAGACTCCGGACAAGCCGGAGTGACAAATCACGGTCTCATACTTATGAACTCCGTAGTAACTCTCTGGTAGCCTGCTTATTGTGAAGTATATAGAAAAACTTTTGGAACAGTCAATTGAACATAAAAGAGCGATATCGTGCCGTCTATGTCAGGTTATGAACTCTGCTGAAAATGGACAATACGGGAAGGCTTGATCTTTCATTCTGAAGAATTATTTCTCTTATAGTAAAAAAGGTGTTGAAAAAAAAATTCAAAAAGTGCAGATTATTATGTGACTGAAATAACTATAACCCCAATATAGGAGGAGGCAATATGCCAAAAAAGAAAGTCGCAAAGAAGCCTGCGAAGAAAACTGCTGCAAAAAAAACCGTGACGAAAGTTGCAGCAAAGAAGACCGTCAAGAAAAAGAGAGCACCGAATCCGGCTTTCATGAAGCCGATGCAGATCAGTGATGATCTCGCAAAGATAGTCGGGAGCAAGCCGATCCCCAGGACTGAAGTTACCAAGAAGCTCTGGGCATACATCAAGAAGAACAAGCTTCAGGACTCGGTGAACAAAAGGATGATCAATGCAGATGCGAACCTGAAGCCTATATTCGGAGGGAAGGGCAAAGTTTCTATGTTCGATATGACCAAACTGGTCAATAAGCATCTCAGCTAAAAAAGGGAACAGAAAATATATAACGACAAGGGCAGGCAATAGCACGACGGATATTGCCTGCCCTTGTCGCTTATGTTTACATATCTATCGAACCGATGTCTGATATATCTGTCCGGTTTTCAACAGAGTAAATTTATTTCCTTCCTCATTCTTGATCTTCTTGAACACTTCACATGACATGCAGGAGACCTGTTTTTGAGCAAAGGAGCACTGTATCTTGCCTCCGCAAAAGGTGCCGGCAACTGCCCAGCATACCCTTCCTCCTTTTTCCCCGCAGTTCACACCGGTGCATGAACTGTCTGTAGCCGCGGGGCAGACACCGAGGTCTTTGACCTTGCTGCCGCCAGGCTCTCTACCGCATTTTTTTATTTCCCAGCAGTTCATTTTGCCCATTATCCTTCCCTCCTTTCTGCATAAGAAACTGCAAAAAGAATGCCCAATTGAATTTTTCCATGCCGGGAGGCAGAAAGGTTTAAACTCGGTCAGGTTCATAGACACGTACAGCATAAGCTCATCCTCAGCAAAAGATAACCGGAAAGATTTAAGAAGAAAAGCAGTGTGCTCGTAGTACTATTGTTTCACTGCGCGGTTTCGTTGTTTTATTCATCAGCGCTGGGTGGAGTCTTTACGATAGCCCTTTATAGCGTAATAGTCCACAGTGAGAGTTATTTCCCTCTTTATTCCTTGAACAGGTTCTCACCATTGGTTTCGTCCTCGGCCCCTTCAGCTACCCGTGCCACACTGACGACCTTGTCATCCTCTGCAAGGTTAATCAGCCTTACTCCCTGGGTGCTTCTGCCGATAACGCTGATATTTGATGCATTCATGCGGATCAGCTTGCCGCTGCTCGCAATGATGATGATCTCGTCATCTCCAGTTACCTGAAGCACGCCTACGACCTTGCCGTTTTTGGAGGTGACTTTAAGAGTGAATACGCCTTTACCGCCTCTGCTCTGGAGCCGGTATTCTTCCGCCCTGGTTCTTTTCCCGTAACCTTTTTCAGTAACAGTCAGGAGTGTTAGGTCATCATCAAGGATGTCAACTGAAACTACCTCATCATCCTGCTTCAGCCTTATCCCCCTGACGCCATGAGCAACCCTGCCCATTTCGCGTACGTCCTTTTCGTTGAATCTGATGGAGAGGCCGTTTCTGGTGCTGAGATTGATATCCTTTTTGCCGTCGGTAAGTCTGACCCCGATGAGCTCATCGTCTTCATCAAGTTTGATGGAATTAATGCCTTTTGCCCTCGGGTTGCTGTATGCAGCAAGGGATGTTTTCTTGACGACCCCTTTTTTAGTTGCCATAAAAAGGAACATGCCTTCCCCGAACTCCTTGATCGGAAAAACAGCCGAGATTTTTTCATATTGCGACAATTGCAGGAGGTTCACGATCGCCTTTCCTTTTGCTGCCCTCCCCATCTCAGGTATCTGATAAACTCTCAGCCAATAAAGCCTTCCGAAGTTAGTAAAGAAAAGCACGTGATCATGGGTTGAGGCGAGGAACAGCCTTTCGACAAAATCTTCCTCTCTCGTTTCCATGCCGAGAAGCCCTTTGCCGCCCCTGCGCTGGCTCCTGTAGAGCGTGAGCGGGTTCCTTTTGATATAACCCTGATGGGATATGGTCACTACCATGTCCTCTTCCTGGATGAGGTCCTCGATGGTTATTTCCTCGGCCTCTTCGGCAATCTCAGTACGTCTTTTATCAGCATATTTCTTCCTGATATCGAGGAGCTCTTCTTTTATGATATTGTCAACAAGGGCCGGGCTTGCGAGTATCGCGTTCAGGCGTTCGATCTCTTTCAGGGTATCTTTATAGTCCTGAACGATCTTTTCTCTCTCCAGTCCGGTGAGTCTCTGGAGTCTCATATCAAGGATCGCCTGGGCCTGGATCTTTGACAGGGGGAACTTGTTCATGAGCCCATCCAGTGCTTCATCAGGGGATTTGGACTTGCGGATGAGAGAGATGACCGCATCAAGATTATCAAGTGCTATCTTGAGACCTTCGAGAATATGTGCCTTTTCTTCAGCTTTCCTGAGTTCGAACTGTGTTTTTCTGACAACTACATCACGCCTGTGCTGGAGAAAATGGGAGAGCACCTGGATAAGGTTGAGCACCTTCGGCTGCCCGTTTGTTATTGCAAGCATGATAATGCCGAAGGTCGTTTCCATGGCCGTATGCTTGTAAAGCTGGTTCAGGATGACCTGCGGGATTTCTCCACGTTTGACCTCCATGACAACGCGGATGCCCTTCCTGTCGGATTCATCCCTTAGATCCGAGAGTCCTTCGACTTTCTTGTCACGCACTAATTCGGCGATCTTTTCAATAAGCCGCGCCTTGTTGACCTGGTACGGCAGTTCTGTGATGATGATGCTTTCCCTGTCGCCTTTGAGCTGTTCAATCTCAACCCGTGCCCTGACTTTGAGATGTCCCCGCCCGGTGTTGTAAGCATCGAGGATCCCTTTTCTTCCGTGAATGATGCTGCCGGTGGGAAAATCCGGGCCCTTTATCCTTTTCATCAGTTCTTTCAGCGTGACCTGAGGGTTTTCTATCATCATGACGAGGCCGTCTATGATCTCGCCAAGATTGTGAGGCGGAATATTTGTTGCCATCCCGACCGCGATACCTGAGGATCCATTAATGATGAGGTTTGGGACCTTCGAGGGGAGCACCACAGGTTCTTCTGTGGTCTCGTCGAAATTCGGGATAAAATCCACAGTCTCCTTGTCAATATCAGCGAGCAGTTCCTCTGCCAGCCGTGTGAGACGGGATTCTGTATAACGATATGCTGCGGGAGGGTCGCCGTCGATGGAGCCGAAGTTGCCCTGTCCGTCAACGAGAGGGTAACGCATATTAAAATCCTGCGCGAGACGCACCAGGGCGTCATAAACCGCTGAATCACCGTGAGGATGGTATTTCTTGAGGACCTCTCCGACAACGCCGGCGCACTTTGAATATTTCTTGCCGGGCAGAAGCCCTTCCCTGAGCATCGCATAGAGGATCCTGCGCTGAACAGGTTTTAACCCGTCCCTTATTTCAGGGAGAGCCCTTCCCACGATAACGCTCATTGCGTAATCGAGGTAGGAAGTCTTCATCTCCTCTTCGATATTTATCATCAATCTTGCCATGAAATCTCCTTCTAATAAAAAATACGGGTCCCTGTTAAAATGGAAAATGGATTTACTGATGTTAAATCAGCTATGAATTATAACATTTTCACATGGGAAATCGTATGCTTTCCAATGGCTCGAATAAAATGTTGTTATGAGTAATGGAACTTGTCACGATACGCTTTTACTAAAGCGAAGAATCTTATTTTGAGGCTCACATTAAATTTTTCAGGTGTCTACTATTTATTCTTAAATAACATGGGCATTCAAATTCATTCGGGTCTGCGACATATAAGTTGGATATTTACAAAAACGATTAAATTGCCTTATACTCTGATAGCTGTTAAGCTAACAGAAGGAGGCAATTATGGAA
>QZKC01000041.1 GCA_003599425.1 Nitrospiraceae bacterium
GCTCTCAGGAATAATCCCGGTATAAAGAAGGTTGTGATAGAGTGCGATGAACCATCCTGCTATAGCTAACGGAAAGGCAAACTTAACAACGCTTTTATCAAAGGGAAAGAGTCCCACTGTCAATATTAAAACCAGTGGGAACAAACAAATTCTCTGATACCAGCACAAAACACAGGGGGCAAATTTCATTATTTCGCTAAAAAACAGGCTCCCCATCGCAGAGATGCCGGCTATCAGCCAACATATAAAAAGAATAGTCCAGTTTGAATTGGACGTTTGATCTGAATGAGGCATATTGTTATTCTCCATAATTGAGTCACTCTTGTAAAATGCTTTCGGGCGAACGCTCACTGCACTGATTGGGCATGTTTCATTTTATTCTTGTTTGCCTTTTTTATAATATTCTGGATATAGTTTTTCCGCATAACCAGGGCGGATGCCATGAGAAAATTCGGCTTCAGAATGCTCACTTATATAACCTGTTTGGAGGCGCTCAAATCCAAAAAGACAGTGCAAAATAATATATGTCAAGCACATACAGCCTCAAGTAAAAAGACAAGGAAAATTAAAGGTTATCGAGGCCTATTACTGCTTCTTGAAAAGCTCGTTGAGCACGGTCTCTATCTGCTGTGTGGTTATCCAGCCTTTTTCCAGAAGGATCCGGCCTATCAGCCTGTGAGGTTTGTTCGCGAGGTCTTCGTCCATTTGTTCTGACAACGCCTTCTTTGCCTGTTCGGAGGTTATAAACCCCCTGTCTACAGCGATTTTCGCAAAACGCGGACAGTACTTTTCTGACAACTCCTTATCGACTTCGTTTGCCATCTTCTCTGCTCCTCCAGTTTGCTTCTTCAGGTATCAATTTATTATTGCAGAATCAATATACCATATATCGGCGTGTACGTAAAGAATAATAACCCGCGTCCTATATCACCTCAACAAGCTTATAATTCAACTTCCCGAGTCCCGTTTTTTCAGCATATTCAAACTGATGCGCATGTATCCTGATCTTGCCGTCCCTTGAGAACATATCCATGCTTTTTGTGAGCATATCGAAGGCCGCCTTGTCTGCGGCGAGGATATCTGTTGACGCAAAGATGCCTGCGTCTTCAGCAACCTTCGGGTCATTTCCGGAAATACAATCGCATTCCTCGGTGATGTCAAATGCAAAGTCCATGAAGACCTTTCTCTTGATATGAGAAAGGATGCCGCTGGCGTACTCGACCATTCTTTCCCCGAACACGCTTTCATCTTCATGCCAGTGAATGTGCACCGCGTCAAACTTGCAGCAGGCGATGCATTCGCCGCACCCGATGCAACGCTCTGAATTGATATACGCCTTGCCTCTCATTTCTGAAATGGCTGATACTGGACAATTTTCTATGCAGCAGCCGCAAAGTGTGCAATTGGCAGCATCGATCAGGGGTTTCATTGAGGAGTGCTGAATCTGTTTCCCTGCACGCGAGGCCATGCCCATTCCAACATTCTTTATTGATGCCGCATACCCTGACATGATGTGGCCGGTAATGTGCGACAGGACGATCAGGTCTTCCAGCACTCTGACGAGTGACGGCACCCTCAGCTCTTTTATATTCTTATAGTCCACTTTTACTATTGTTGAATCTGTCCCGAACACGCTGTCAGCGATGATAAATGGGCATCCGAGCCGGTCCGGGGTGAATCCTTTCTTGTATGCCAGGTTCAGGTGATCGACCGCGTTCTGTCTCTGCCCCTTGTAGATCACATTGGTGTCAAAGACAAAAGGCTTTGCCCCGCGCCGTTTCAGGTTTTCAACAAGGATCTTTACCAGGTCAGGTTTGATATAGCCGGTATTTTTCTTGTCGCCGACGGTCATCTTGATGCCGACAAAGGAGCCTTTTTTGAATTGCGATAACATGCCGTCAATATGTTTTAGAAGGGTCCTGAAGCAATCAGTCCTGCTGCGTTCCTGTATGCTGCTGAAATACACGTCTGTGCTCATGGCGTCCTCTTTTGTATCTTATATTTTTTTATGAACAGCAGTGGGTTATATGACATCTTGGACTGTCTCAGCCCATTGAGCCCAAGGTCCTGTTCGCGATTGACATACGTGCAGTCTTTCGCTTCGTGTTTGAGAAATTCCTGGTTGATGACCTGGTAGAGTCCCGGCATTTCCGAGTTGGCCTTTTCAATATGTATGACCATGGTATCATGCAGGAACTTTTCACCGAGGGTGAGCGCCACTATCCTTTTATCCACCCTGATGATCCCTCCCTTGATCCTGAGCGCGCTGAAATTGTTCAGCATCTCAAGGATGGCGCACCGCTCTTTCTCAAGCCCGGGGAATTTGCCGCAGTCCCTTACCTCGCACCAGTCCTCTTCAAACTCAAGACACTCAGGTATGAGTTCAGGGGTGAGGGTTTCATAACGGTACTGATACAGGCTTTTGAACTTGTTGATCTTGTTCTTTTTGTCGTGAAACCTGTTGCCCCTGAGCTTTATGAGATCCTGTACTGAATATACATAATCGAAGTGGTCACGTTCTTCTTCAATGAAATAATCCGGGTTGTCCTTCAAAAATGTGTTGATAAAACTTTCCGGGACTCTTTCAATCAACTGCTCCCCGCCCCGGGTTTTCATAAACCCGGATATCTCGTGTATGGTGCTGACTATTCGGGAGCCTCCGACCGGACAGAACACGGAAACATGTCCGGCATCCCTGAGGATAATAAGGTTATCGTGAAGAAGGGACAGCTTGAATCCGTACGCCTTTCTGAATGCGAATATATTGGTGAAATTATACTCTGATCCTTCAAGGGGATGCCTTGCGATGAACTCATTGAAAATACCCTGAGATGACAGGTCAACATCTTTGAAAGCCGGAAACCGGGGAAGCATAGTAACCATTATAACAAATGGTATGCTGTTACTACTTCACAGCTTCCACACTTACTGAAACGATGGGACATTCGCCATTTGAGGCCAGGTGAGTCAAAATATGTATCTTTGCATGCGGAAAATGCGCCGGAACAAAGAGGGTCCCTTCAGGGACAGCATCGGAATATCGCGCTTTGAGAAAAACTGAACCCTGCTTGGAAGAGAGCTTTACATGGCTGTTGTCGAGTATGCCGCGTTTCTTGGCGTCTTCCTCATTTATTTCAAGGAGCGCTTCGGAGATGACGAGGTCCAGGGACCGGGAACTCGTAGACATGCTGCCTGAATGCTGCAGAACATCCCTGATGACGAGCTTATACGGGAAATGTTCCCCGCCTTCCTTGCACGGACTGTATTCAACAGGATTGAATATCTTCTTCTTTTCTTTCCCTTCTGCCGGTTTTTCAAGGATGAAGGCCTTTATCTCTTCCTGTATTGCCTGGAGGCTCCTTACCCCTATTTCCTTCCCCATTACGAGGGCCAGATTTTTCAGGATCATCCAGTCGGGGACTGACTCTCCCTGTGGGTCTACGAGTTTATTGACTTTTTGCAGGGTGCCCTCTGCGTTCATGAACGTGCCGTCTTTTTCTCCCCAGCTTGATGCGGGAAGCACTACATGTGCAAGTTTTGCGGTCTCTGTAAAGAAAATATCCTGTACGACGATGAAATCCAGTGCCTTCAGTTTTCTGTTTACCTCGGCACTGTCAGGGAAGGTTACTGCCGGGTCTTCGCCCATGATATACATTGCTTTTATTCCGGAGTTTTCATTGTAGAGCATTTCAGTAACTCCGAGGTCCACAGGCTTCCTGAAGGGCCTGACCCCTACCTGGTAGAGGCCGTAGGTGTTTGAGTATTCGGCGGGTATCTGAAGCGACCGGGGATCATCACTGAGCAGATGTACGAGGTTCGCAGCGGCAAGCACAGTGTCTGTGCCCTTGGTGTTTTCCGAGGCGCTGAGCGACAGGGTGATCATCCTGCTTTTTGCCTGTGCTATCGTCTCTGCTGCACTGATGATCTCATGGGCCGGTATTCCCGTGATCTTTGAAACCTTTTCAGGGGTGTATTCATCGATCAGTTTTTTGAATGATTTGAAGTCAGGAATTTTTATCTCAATGTCTTTATCAAAGAGGTTCCTGTCGATGATCGCTTTTATGATGCCGTTCAGCAGGGCAATAGCTGTGCCGTCCTTTAATCTGAGCCACTGGGTGCTGTGTCTTGTCAGTTTTGTTTCCCTTGAGTCGGCAACAATGAGTTTTGCGCCCTGCCTTTTTGCCTCAAGGATGTTGAGGCCGAATACCGGATGGGTTACAGAGGTGTCTGACTCGATTATCAGTATCACATCTTTGCCGAAAGGAGCCTTCAGGCTGATGGGATGGCTCTTTTCGCCGAATGCGGATTCCCAGGCCTCCTGCACCCGTCCATAACCGAACGCAGCGGATGAATCAATATTGTTGGTGCCGATGACCTTTCTCATGAATTTCTGCAGAATGTAGTTGTCCTCGTTCGTGCACCGGGGGGAACCAATGGCGCCTATAGCGCTTGCTCCGTGCATTTTTATAAGGGCATTCAGTTTTTCCGAGATAAAGTTTAGCGCTGCGTCCCATGTGACGCTCACAAACTCATCGCCCTCTTTTATGAGAGGGGTCTTTAGCCGTTTGTCGCTGTAAATATAATCTATGCCGAACCTGCCCCTGCCGCAGAGGTTGCCGTCATTGACTCCCTTTCCTTCAACGCCGCGGGAACGCAGTATCTTGCCCTCCCTCAGGCCGAGGCTGAGCGTGCAGCCCACGCCGCAAAAAGGACAGACGGAATCTTTCTCTTCAAGGAACCACGATCTCGCGGTAAATTTGTAAGGTTTGCTCAGTATGGCCCCTGTCGGGCAAATGTCGAGGCATTGTCCGCAGTAATCGCATTCGAGTATTTCACCGAAAGCAGGCTGTACTACAGTCGGAAAGCCCCTGCCGATGAATCCCAGTGCAGCCCTTCCCTGATGTTCAGCGCATATCCTGACGCATTTCCCGCAGAGGATGCAACGCCTTGAAGTCAGTTCGATAAGGGGGCCCCTGACATCGGTCTGCGCCTCTTTTCTGTGTCGCAGGAACCGTGCGTCGGGTTTTCCGTACTTGTAAGCGAGGTCCTGCAGGTCGCATTCTCCGGCCTTGTCGCACTCCGGACAATCAAGAGGATGATGGACGAGGAGCAGTTCGATTACTGTCTGACGGAGTTTGTTGAGCTTTGGAGTGTCGGTGTGGACTACCATCCCGTTTTCTGCCGGAGATGAACATGCTGCAAAAAGCCGCGCCTGCCCCTCCACCTCAACTATGCAGAGCCTGCACCCTCCATAGGGCCTCAGGCGCCTGTCTGCGCAGAGATTCGGGATATATATGTTGTTCCTCAGTGCAACCTGTAATATCGTTTCTCCGCTTTCAGCGGTGACTTTCTTTCCGTTTATGGTCAGATTGTTCATTGTTTCTCCTCTACACCTTTCCTGCCGGCTCTTTTTTGTCTTTCCGTAAAGCAGGCCCTATCTTTATAGCTCCGAACTTGCATGAGTCGTAGCAGGTCCTGCACTGGATGCAAAGTTCCTGAATGATCCGGTGAGGCACCTTTTTCTCTCCGACTATCGCCTTTTGCGGGCAGGCCCTTAAGCATGCGCCGCAGGCCTTGCACAGGTCTTCAGTGATGCTGAACGAGCTGAGCTTTCTGCATATCCCGGCCTTGCACCAATGTTCATTGATATGGGATTCATATTCGTCCTGGAAGTATCTGATGGTAGAGAGGATAGGGTTTGGGGCTGTTTGCCCGAGACCGCACAGGGAAGTTGCTATGATGTCCCTGCTCAAATCCTGAAGTCTTTCTATATCCCCGTCTTTTCCGAGTCCTTCGGTTATGTCAGTGAGCATATCCAGCATCACGCGTGTGCCTACCCTGCAGGGAGTGCACTTCCCGCATGATTCATCTGCGGTAAATTCGAGAAAGAATTTTGCGGTGCTCACCATGCAGGTGTCTTCATCCATAACGACCATGCCGCCTGACCCCATGATGGCGCCAGTCTTGACGACATCTTCATAGGTGACAGGTATGTCGATGAGGCTCTCGGGTATGCAGCCTCCTGACGGCCCGCCCATCTGCACAGCCTTGAACTTTTTCTTTTTGTTTTTCATCCCCCCGCCGATGTCATAGATGATCGTACGGAGGGGGATGCCCATTGGCACCTCCACAAGGCCGACATTCTTGATATCTCCAGTGAGTGCGAATACCTTCGTGCCTGTGCTCTTTTCCGTGCCGAGGGTTTTGTACCAGTCGGCCCCATGCAGGATTATCGGCGCGATCTGTGCAAGTGTCTCGACATTGTTAAGGACAGATGGCTTATCCCATAACCCTTTGTGAGCAGGGAAGGGGGGCCTGGGCCTTGGCATCCCGCGCTTGCCCTCTATGGAACGCATGAGCGCTGTCTCTTCACCGCACACGAATGCGCCGGCGCCGAGGTAGATCTCAAGGTCGAAGGAAAAATCACTGCCGAGAATATTCTGTCCCAGAAGTCCTCTTTCACGGCAATCGTCAATCGCCTTCTGGAGGCGCTTAACCGCAAGGGGATATTCAGCCCTGACGTAGATCACACCCTTGCTTGCGCCGATCGCTTTTGCTCCTATGATCATGCCCTCAATTACCGAATGCGGGTCTGCTTCCATAACAGAACGGTCCATGAACGCTCCGGGGTCTCCTTCGTCGCCGTTGCAAAGCATGTATTTCTGGTCCGCCTGCGACTTTGACGCGAATTCCCATTTCAGCCCTGTAGGGAATCCGGCGCCTCCGCGCCCTCTGATGCCGGAGTCTTTAATGCACTTTATGATATCTGCGGATGTCATTTGAGTCAGCGCCATTGCGGCAGCCATGTACCCATCCCGCGCTATGTATTCATCAAGGCTCTCAGGGTCTATCAATCCCTTGTTCCGCAGGACGCGCAGCACCTGGTGCTTAAAGAAAGGAATGTCGTTCATTGTGGGGATTGAGAGTTTTTTCTCAGGTTCTTTGTACAGGAGTTTTTCGTATGGACGGCCTTTCAGGAAATGCTCCTCAACCAGTTTGGGGACTTCATCAACAGTTAGTTTCTGGTAGAATATCCCTTCCGGGTAAACGAGCATGACAGGGCCTTCGGCGCAAAAACCATTACAGCCCGTGAGCACTATTTTTATTTCATCTGCAAGCCCGCGCTTCTGGAGTTCTTCCTGCAGTGCAGCCTTCACCTTTGGGGTGCCGCTTGCTACACAGCCTGTTCCAGCGCACATGAGTAGGTTGGCACGAATCTTTTCCATTTATGTATCTCCTTATAAAAGTAAAGAGTAGAATGTAGAGGGTAGAGAGTTTATGATTCCGTCTTTCTCTCTGCTTTTTACTCTCTACTCGTACTTATACTAATACGTTGTCTCGCTTCCCACGACCAGGGCATATTTTTCGAGCGGGTTTCCGCCAAGCACATGCTCTTTGAATATTTCCCGTATCCTGTCACCATTCAGGTCGCCGTACTTCACAGGCGGCTTGTTCATTATTTCCACTGTGGCCATGGGTTCACGCGCGCAGAGACCGGCGCACCCTGAAGTTGTTGTGATCACGTCTTCAACCTTAGCCTGGGCTATCTCATCGAGCAGCGCGGTCATGAGCTCTCTTGCCCCTGCCGCAATGCCGCATGTTCCCATATGGACAGTGATCTTTGCCCGGTAGCCGCCCTCACGAAGCGCAAAGGTGGATTTCTGCTTTTCCTTTATCTTTTTCAGGTCGTCGATCGTAAGCCTTGCCATAGTATCTCCTTTTTAAATTTAGGCACAAAGAGACAAAGGCACAGAGGCACATAGTAAGAAGGCTCTGTCCCTTTGTCCCTCTGTGCCTTTGCCACCTGGTTTAAGCATACTCCTTCAAAATCTCCGGCACTTTTTTCGGGTTCATGGCCCCGTATGTCTCTTCATCTATGACCATAACCGGCGCGAGCCCGCATGCACCGAGGCAGCGGACGGTCTCAAGAGAGAATTTTTTGTCTTCGGTCACTTCACCCACGTCGATCTTCAGGCCCTCCTTGATCTTGTTCAGCACTTCCTCGACCCTCTTTACATAACATGCGGTGCCGAGGCATATCCTGATGTTGTGGTCTCCCCTCGGCTTCATTGTGAAATATGAATAAAAGGACACTATGCTGTGGATCTCGGCAGGTGTCATGTTCAGGCCTTTTGCAATGCGTTTTTGCACCTCCGGAGGGAGATAACCGACTATCTCCTGACAGCGCTGGAGAACTGGGATGGAACTGCCGGGTTTATTCTTGTATTGGTTTATGACTCTGTCCATCTCCTGGATCATTGCAGGGGGAAGTTCTTCCTTCTCTTTGTGAACGACCGGGGTCTTCCCTTTCACCCATGTAACGGCTCTCTGCGTCACATCCAGGAGAACAGAAGGGGTGAAGGGTTTGGGCACATAGTCAATGATGCCCAGCTCAAGGGCGTCCTTTATGGTGTCCTGTGATGGATAGCCAGTTATTATCACGATGCCTGTATCAGGCCGTTTCTGTTTTATCCATCTGATAAGGGTGATGCCGTCGACCTCCGGCATTTTGAGATCAGTAAAGACGAGGTCATAGGGACGCTGTTCCATTTTCAGGATCGCGTCTTTTGCGCTCAGGGTCCCTTCGACGTTATACCCTTCAGACTTCAGTACTGTCTCGCAGCTTCTGATAATAATAGGCTCATCGTCAACAACCAGTATTTTCAGATCATCCGCCATTAAAAGCCTCCGTGTTTCAGTGTCAATTGCATCAAGTTAACCCCAATAAATGCAATAAGAAAATGCAGATGTTGGGAAGAAAAATCTTTTTCGATACCTTAACGTAATTCAAATCAATGTATTGGTATGTATTATTACTCAAAGTTGCATGCACAATTCAATAACATCTATCGAGTTAAAGATATTTCTGAGCAATGTCTGCATTTTCCGGTTTAACAGCATCTATGTACCCTCAAGCGGGAACACCCGTGCCAGCCACAGAAGCCAGCCTTCTGACAGGTGGTCTTTCAGCAGTGCGACCATGACATCATTTGCTTTTGTATTGAGTTCCCTGATCTCACCATTCATGGGTGATAACAATTCGGTTCCCTGGCCGCTGCTCGTATATATCCGGGCAAATGCCTTTCCTGCTTCCAGTTTGTCAATATCCTTGATGAAGTCAACGTACATAAGGTTTCCGGACAGCATCCAGTATCTCAGATCGCATCCTACTTCCCATGCTCCGTCACTGACAGGGCGCGCCCAGGTGCCTTCCTTGTAGAAAATTACAGGATTTTCATTATCACGGAGCGGGGTGACAAAATCCCTGAATTCATCAATGAACGCCTTCCTGAGTATCCAGCCCCTGGTGTCGAATATCTTTTTGGCGACATTGATCATGAAATCCGGAGTAAAGGGTTTTTCGATGTATTCAAACGCCCCGAGTTTGGTGGATTCCTTGGCGTCTTCGAGCGTGGGGTACCCGGTTATGATGACAACATCTGTCTTGGGCTTTATGACCCGCGCCTCTTTGAGCACGACCATGCCGCTGATATCGGGCAGTCTTACGTCAGAGATAAGAAGGTCAAAGTCTTCCTTGGCAAGCTTGTTGAGGGCGTCTTCTCCTTTTTCAACGGTAGAGATGCTGTACCCTTCTGCCCCGAGGATCCTCTTGCAGCTTAATGTTACAACCGGATCATCATCAAGTACCAGGATTCTCCCTTTTTCCATGGCGCCCCCTTTACGGTAAATATATTTTTCCTGATCACATAAAAAAGATTTTGTATGCAATCTTGCCTGTCAATTATGAAATCGAACCTATTGTATCATATTATCTGCCTGATTTAACCATGCATTTATATCGTCTTTAATAAATTTTATTACCTCTGGCGAGTTCATGGGGATCCCGTCAAGCTCTTCCCTGAGCAGGGCTGTGTTCATGATGTAGGCGCTCTCGTTTTTCCTGTGTTTATAAATAAAGTCTATCTCAGGATGGGAGGCGATCAGGACTATCAGGGTTTCCGTCATGTCGCCGAGCGGCTTTCTGTCTATGTGGTCATACTGAAATGCAGCGCTGATGGTGGTGCCTGAGCCCTTCGCTGTCCTGATCGTCAGGTCTCCGCAGCACTCTTTCGCGGACTGGGCCAGCAGGGGGAGTCCAAGGCCGGTACGCTTACAGGCCTTTGTGGTAAAAAAAGGATCGCAAACCTTTTTGAGGGTCTCATCATCCATGCCTCGTCCATTGTCGCTGATCTCGATGAGGAGGAGGTTCTCTTTGATATCCTCGACGATCCTTATCCTGATCTCTGTAGCGCCGGCGTTTATCGAGTTTTCAGCAATGTCGAGGATGTGAAGGGACAGGTCTTTCATGGTCAGAAGGGATTATAACAAAAAAGGGGAATGCCGATCAGATGAGGTGCGAATTAGATATACATTAACTGATTTTTTATGGAATCAGCCGTATAAAACTCGAGAAGGCGGGCAATCCGCCGAGCCAATTCATAAACATTTCTTCTTGTCGCGACAATAACACCGAAGTGCTCTTTATTTTCAGTGATAAACTCTGCGTATAATTTCTCGTAATGAACTCTATTATGTGTGAAGAATACGCATTTGAGTTTAATGCGTGTTCAAATTGTTCCCCGTCGGATTTTGAGAGCATTTTTTCTTCGAGAGGTGTAAAGACAGAATATCCTTTTGCAGCAAGCAAAGGTTTTAACAGAACATCGACATCTTCATCAAGGTAGATGGAAATCAACGGACAGAGGGATGGATAAGGTTTTCAGGGATTTTATTTTTTACTATATAGGCATTAATTTCATCCTTATGGTCACTGTAATAACTCAACGCATCAAATACTTGGGCAAGGTTGAGATGCGGCAAATGGATCACAATTTCTTCAGGCGAAAGACCAAGCCGCCAGTTTTCGACAATTGCACGCACCGGTGTTTTTGTACCCTTAATGATCGTCACCATCAAGGATTGCATCGTCACGGACAATATAAGAAGGATGTAAGGTGGCTGTTTCCATATGTAAAATTTTAACCAATGATGCCGGGTTTGTAAAGGTTTTTGTTTTGAAACCGCAGTAAAAAAACGTTGTTAAAACAATTTGTTCTGTGATAACATGGCTTATTAAGTAAAGGGGGCAAACATGCTTAATAATAATTTTTGCAATAAGCTTCTCCTTCTTTTTTCTATCATCCTAAAAACCGCAATTGGGATCAAGAATTTGGTATAACAATCTGGAAGCAATATAGAAACAGGCGAGGAGGTTATCACCAAATGGGTGAAGCAAA
>QZKC01000045.1 GCA_003599425.1 Nitrospiraceae bacterium
TGCACGTGAATCGCTCAAGTAATTTAATAATTCATTGCGTTCAAGATGTTGCTCGAACCATGACTTGCTCCAAAAAAGTTTATGAATAATCTGGACTAATAAAATAGTCGGTATAAATTGTCCCCTTTGATTTATGCAGTTATTTCAATATAAAAGCCATGTCCCGTAATTGCTGATGATTATAAATCAATTACTATCGGTTAATCCATAATCATATCTTCCCGACCGGGGCGAGGTAGATCGTGAACTCATCCTTTCCGTCGATCCGCAAAAGTTCATCCATTAACTGTTGGTGGTATGCAGCGACTGCGCAGGTACCGGCGCCAACCGCTGAAACAGCAAGGTAAAGGTTCTGGCATATATGTCCGGCGTCAAGAGCGATGACTTTGTGAGCGGCAAGGCCGTAGCGCCATTCCATTCGGTATGGGATTGCAGTCCAGATAAAGGTAACTGCGGACTTCCCGATGAAAGGCTGTCCGAGCGCAGCCTCCACCGCTTTTTCAGCAAGGTTGTCATCCCTGGATTCGAGAAGGAGTTGATGCTCAAGCGGCAGGTACCGGTAAATCCCTCTTTCAACTCCTGTAACGTTCAGTACGCACAGATAGGTCTCTATCGCGTGCCTGCACCCTGCGGAAGGGACAGTGCGGTATGCGGTCCCGGAGTCTATTTTCTTTCGTATTCCCTGTGTGGCCCAGAGCAGAAAAGAGATTTCTTCCAGTGTCAGGGGGCTGCCTGTAAAGTGTCTGTGGCTTTTGCGCTCTTCAATTGCTGATACAAGAGATGTACTGCGAAACGATTTCAAATCTTTCTGTTTTATGAGATCAATTCGCGTGATGTCAGGGGCGAACGGTTTCTCTATCGGAGGAGGAGGGACGCCTTTGCTCTGATCTGTTTGTGAAAAATCAAATTGCAGGCGTATGCTGTCTTTCAGAAAACAGCGGAACTGGTCCCGGAGATCCTGTTTCATGATTCCCTCAAAGCTCTTTCACTTTATGCCGTTATCACTTTTCGGCTTCTCATACATTTTCAAAAAAGATGACTGGGTGACGATCCCGATAGCCACTAATGCTCCAAAGGCGATTATACTTCCCTCCTGGCCAATGTTTAATGTTCCTGCTATGGCCCCGGCTCCTGCGAGACTTGACAATATGATAATTGCCCAGTTCATCAGTAACAATAAGAGCACCATTCCAATGATGCCTCCTGTAATGGATAAGGCAACGGACGGCTCATGGATGCCCCAAAATTGTGACAGGGTAAAGGTAAGGTAAGAACCTGCGTAAAAGCCTGCAAGGGCAAAAGCTATCCTTTGAGCAAATAATGCGAGCAAGGCCCCAAGTACTCCGATGGCGATAGCTATCAAAAAGGTGACCCACTGCGGCTGTCCGGGGAATACAGATCCCCCGACCGATATTCCCATAAGAAAGCCTGTGATCGCAATAAAGAACCAAAAGAGCTTCCGCCCGAACAAAAGAACTATCAGTCCTGATATTATGATGAACAGTTTCATGAGAACCTGTTACTTCATGAGCCTTGACACGATTTTTGCGACGTGTTCCCCCTGGAAGCGTGCGGCGTCCAGTTCATTCATGCTCGGCATTCTTTCCCCCTGTCCCCCGGCAATGGTGGAAGCGCCATAGGGAGAACCGCCGGTTATTTCGTCGATACGCATCTGTCCTGAAAAAGAATACGGAAGCCCGACTATTATCATGCCCTGATGGAGAAGGGTTATATGAAAACTGAGTATCGTGGATTCCTGCCCTCCATGCTGGGTCGCGGAACTGGTGAAAACACTACCCACTTTCCCTATTAATGCACCCTGTGCCCAGAGACCTCCTGTTGCGTCAAGGAATTGTCTCATCTGGCCGCACATATTACCGAAGCGCGTCGGGGTGCCGAAAATGATCGCGTCAGCAGTCGGCAGTTCATCAACAGTACAGACCGGGATATGCGCGAAAGATTTCTGGGCTTCTACGGCACCCATTTTCTGTAGCACTTCGGGGGACAGGGTCTCCGGGACTCGCCGCACCTCAACAGATGCTCCTTTTACTTTCCCGGCGCCTTCAGCAACAGCCTTTGCCATTTTGTGGATATGGCCGTACATCGAATAGTAGACGACCAGCACTTTCATAATATCCTCCTCCATATTGTCATTGCGAGGTCGCTTCGACCGAAGCAATCTCTGGAGATTACTTCATAGCTACGTTCCTCCTAATGACAACTTTCTTGTGTCATTCACTATAGCTCAAAATAACTGGTTGATATTTATATAACACAAAACGAGCATGTATTCCAGAGGGGAAGACTGTTTTCGAAGTTACGACAGATAATAGATGACCGCTTCTTTTATGGATGGAAGATCCTCTTCTAAAATTTCGAAGAATTCCATGTATGCTTTATCAGCGATAGGGACCCGGAAATTACCGCTTTCTCCGATCCCGAACTTCTGCACCAGGACATCAGCCATATGCACAGCCTGCACAACAGGCTGATCGGCTTTACACATCTTCGGGTTATGGTGCCAGCGGATGGTGTTCACCAGAAATGACGGCATGCTCCACCATTCAGCAAGGTGTCTGCCGATCTCTTCATGGGTTGTCTCAAGGATCTGATACTCAGCATCTACAAGGAGAGTTTTATTTTCATGTGCTGCGTCAACGGCTACTATAAACTTTTCTGTAAGATAACGCTGTTCCACCAGTTTTCCTACGTCATGGAGCAATCCTGCAGTAAAGGCCCTGTCAGCATCTTTTGGGTCCATATGTGCCAATTTGGTGACGAGCAGTTTTGAGAGGATGGCGCATGCCAGTGAATGGGTTTGGAAGGCCTTCAGGCTGAATCCCTGGACCTTTTGCTGGTCCGAAGAAAGCTGCCCAAAAACAGCGTGTGAGAGTATCAATCCTTCGATAATGTCCATACCGAGGATCATCAGCGCGCGCTCAATTGTGTCGACTTTGTGCATCTGACCGAAAAAAGAGGAGTTGGCCCATCGAAGCAGCTCTGCGGAGACAGACGCATCCTGTTCGATTATCTCTGCAAGGCATTCTGTTGATACGGTATTGATGTGAGAAAGACATTTTTTAATTTCCAGATAGGTCTCCGGCATAGGGCTCAGTGAAGAAAGCGAATTTATGACCTTTTGCAAGCCTGTATTTTTTTTCTTCAGTTCAGCAGTCTGCTGCAATGCATCATGGATAACTTCTTTCAGCTCGGCTTCATTGCAGGGCTTGGAAAGGATCTGTTGGGCGCATCCCTCAGACAGCGCCTTTGCTACTGCACTCCTGTCGGCGTGCCCGCTCATAAAGATCCTGACGATGTGGGGATAGCGTTCTTTAACCTGCCGCATAAAGACGATCCCGTCCATTTCCGGCATCTGCACGTCTGATATCACAAGGTCGACTTCTTCTTTATCCAGGATATCGAAGCCTTCCTGCCCCCCGCCTGCGAAAAAAAGCTTCCAGGGCTCATTATGCAGCAACCTCTTCAGGAAACTCAGAATGTTCTGCTCGTCATCCACAAACAGGATCGTATTCATGAGCATCTCTTCGGCATATTTCTTTGAAATAATAAAAAAAACCCCTTATAATAGAAACCTTCATTCACTAAAATATGTCCCAGGAGGGTTACCTTGAAAAAACCAGTATCGATTGAACTTGCCCGCAGGGTAAAAAATCTTCCGCCGTACCTTTTCGCGGCCATAGACAAAATGAAACAGGAAGCTGTCGGCAAAGGTGTTGACCTGATAGACCTGAGCATCGGAGACCCTGACATTCCGACTCCAAAACATATCGTGCAGAGAATGAAAAAAGCAGTTGAAAATCCGGCACATC
Organism: Nitrospiraceae bacterium; assembly: GCA_003599425.1. Lineage (GTDB taxonomy): Bacteria > Nitrospirota > Thermodesulfovibrionia > UBA6902 > UBA6902 > SURF-23. Next base: position 3,831 of record QZKC01000045.1, read on the forward strand.
ACCGGTATCCATCCTATGAAGGCCTGATTTCTTTCAGGCAGGCAGTTGCTGCCTGGTACAAAAGGAGATTTCGCGTTTCACTGGACCCCAAAACAGAGGTGCTATCGCTGATCGGGTCTAAAGAGGGCATAGGGCATATCCCCCTTGCTTTCATAAACCCTGGAGATGTGGTGCTCGTGCCGTCGCCGGGATATCCGGTTTATCCTGTTGCCACTCTTTTTGCAGGAGGCAAAAGCCATATTCTTCCTCTCACTGAAAAAAACGGTTTTCTCCCTGACCTCAAGGCAGTTCCAAAAGATGTTCTCAGGAAGGCTAAGCTCATGTTTATCAATTATCCCAATAATCCGACTTCCGCAACTGCGGGGAAGGACTTTTACAGGGACGTGGTCGAGTTCGCCGCGAAAAATGATATTATCGTGTGTCATGATGCCGCCTATTCAGAGATCTATTATGACAATAAGAAACCGTTAAGCTTTCTCCAGATTCCGGGAGCAAAGGATGTGGGCATAGAGTTTCATTCCCTCTCGAAAACATACAATATGACAGGGTGGAGGATAGGTTTTGCCGCAGGCAACGCAAGGGTGCTGTCAGGGCTTGGGAAGATCAAGACCAATCTGGATTCCGGGATATTTCAGGCAGTACAGGAAGCTGGCATTGAGGCGCTGAACACCAAAGACTCCGTACTCAAAAAAATCCGTGACACATATCAGGAAAGAAGAGATATTCTGTATAGCGGATTAAAGGGACTTGGATTTGAGCTCGAAAAACCAAAGGCATCTTTTTATCTCTGGACAAAGACACCGAAGGGATTCACCTCATCTGATTTCGTATCACATGTGCTTAATAATGCGGGAGTGCTCATAACCCCGGGAAACGGATTCGGGGCTCCCGGAGAGGGATATGTGAGATTTGCGCTCACGGTCCCGGCCAAGAGGATCAGAGAGGCAGTTGCGAGGATCAGGAAAATCATTTGATGTGTCCACACTTTATCTTATAGACGGCAATTCATATCTTTACCGGGCATTCTATGCCATCAGGAACCTGTCTGCTTCAGACGGTTTCCCCACAAACGCCATATACGGTTTCACAAACATGCTCCTCAAGATCCTTCGTGAGAAGGAGCCAGATTATTTCGCTGTTGTCTTTGATTCCCCGCAGCCTACAAAAAGACATGAGGCGTATGAGGCGTACAAGGCACACAGGCCCGGGATGCCGGAGGAGCTCAAACAGCAGGTGCCTCTTATCAAAGAGATCATCAATGCGTTCAGGATCGTGTCGATCGAAAAGGCCGGATATGAGGCCGATGACATACTCGGCGCTCTCGCGAAAGAGGCTGAGAAAGAGGGGCTTGATGTATTCATCGTTACAGGAGACAAGGATATGTGTCAGACAGTAAGTCCGCATATCAGACTGTACGACACCATGAAGGAAAAGATCACGGAGGAAAAGGATGTCAAAGAGAAGTATGGGGTCGAACCTTCACGGTTTCCGGAGATCATCGCATTGATGGGCGATTCCTCGGACAATATCCCCGGGGCGCCGGGCATTGGCGAAAAGACCGCAGTGAAGCTTCTGCAGGAATTCGGCAGCCTTGATAACCTGATCGAAAAACAGGCTGAGATAAAAAACGCGAAGGCCAGAAAAGCTGTTTCCGGGAACGTGCAGAACATCAGGCTCAGTCTGGAACTGGCAACGATCCATGCTGATGTCCCCCTTGATGTATCAGTGAAGGAGCTTGGAAGGGCCGAGCCTGACTGGAAGAAGCTTGTCGAATATTTCAGGCGATTTGAATTCAGCAGCTTCATGAAACTGGTCCCCGGCCAGAGTTCCACTTCTCCGTCAAAAACAGAATATGTGACTGTTCTCGATAACAATGCCTTTGAGCACATTATCCAATCGATAACTGCTGACATCACGGTTGATACTGAGACAACATCCAGATCAGCCGTGACCGCTGAGCTTGTCGGCATATCATTGTCCATTGAACCGTCCAAAGCATACTACATACCGCTGACCCATTCATACATCGGAGTACCGGAGCAATTAAAAAAAGAGTATGCGCTTGATCGGTTAAGGCCATTCCTTGAAAATCCATCAGTCAAAAAAACAGGGCACAATATTAAATATGACCTCATCGTATTACAGAATGAGGGTGTCTTTCTTCAGGGTATCCATTTTGACACCATGCTTGCCTCATACCTTCTGAATCCGAACAAGGCAAACCACAATCTTGAGGATGTCTGCATTGAGTACCTTGGCATGAAGAAGCTTTCTTACAATGAAGTCACTGATAATGCCAAAATCAGTTTCAGGGAGGTGCCTGTTGAAAATGCCGCACGTTATTCAGGAGAGGACGCTGCGGTCACTCAGAATCTCAGGCAGGTGCTTGAACCCAAACTGAAGGAGGAAGGGCTGGACAGGCTGTTCCATGAGATCGAAATGCCTCTCATAGACGTCCTCGCGGAAATGGAGATGAACGGAGTAAAGATCGATACTTCTTTAATGGAGACCTTTTCAAAAAAACTGACACAGGAGCTCCGGAGCATTGAGCAGAGGATATACTTTATCGCGGGCGAAGAATTTAATATCAATTCCCCGAAACAGCTTCAGGAAATACTCTTTGAAAAGCTCAAGCTCCGAACAATAAAGAGGACTAAGACAGGTTTTTCTACAAATGCAGATGTACTTGAAGAGCTGGCACGCGAGCATGAGTTGCCTAAAGAGATAATAGAGTACCGCGGGCTGTCAAAACTGCAAAATACCTATGTTGATGCCCTGCCCAGATTGATCAATCCCCTTACTGGCAGGCTGCATACATCATTTAACCAGACGATCACTGCTACAGGGAGGCTCAGCAGTTCTGATCCGAACCTGCAGAACATCCCTATCAGGGGGGAATGGGGCATGAGGATACGGCAAGCCTTTATCGCAGAAAGCGGATGTCTGCTCCTTTCATCAGATTATTCACAGATAGAGCTCCGCATCCTGGCCCATCTGAGCCAGGATACGGGACTTATCGAGACCTTCCGCACTGACGGAGACATTCACACGCGTACAGCATCAGGATTGTTCGGAGTTGCACCTGAAAACATTACTGCTGACATGAGGCGTCAGGCAAAGGCCGTGAATTTCGGCATCGTGTACGGCATCAGCCCGTACGGCCTGAGCCAGCAGCTCGGCATACAGCCGGATGAAGCGAGGGCATATATTGATGCATATTTTGCACAGCACAGTGGAGTTAGAACCTACATAGATGGTCTCATAGAAGAGGCTTCGGTGAAAGGGTTCGTTACTACGATTTGCGGGAGGAAAAGGGCTATACCTGAAATAAAGAGCTCAAACAAAACCGTCCGTCAGCTTGGCGAGCGGCTTGCCATGAACACCCCGGTTCAGGGCTCTGCTGCTGATATAATAAAGATATCTATGATAAATATCCTAAGGAGACTGAAAAAGGAAAGGCTCAGGACAAAGATGCTCCTGCAGGTACATGATGAACTGCTCTTTGAGGTGCCTGAGGAGGAGAAGGACATTGCTGCTGCGCTTGTCAGGGAAGAAATGGAGCAGGCCATAAAACTCGATGTGCCTGTAAAAGTTGACATGGGTATCGGGAAGAACTGGGCCGAGGCGCACTGAAATTGTTCAGAGTAGTGCTGCCTGTTCTCTGTAGCAAGCCATGGCTCACAAACATCTTGTAAGCGATAAGATTTTGAAAAGGTTTTTGAGAGCCTTTATCTTACAGAATAAATCGTACTCTTTTCGTTAAGGTATCGCACAATATGTTTTGTTCGCCATACTTGCTTCAGGTTTGGCGTACAATGCAGATCAAGAGCAGGAACGAAGATTTATGATAATGGAGGTTACAGATCCCATCACTATACGGTAATACAGCCGGCCTGAAGGGCAGCGAGATCAAGGCCCTTGAGAGGATGTACCGGCGAAAGATCCCCAAAGACAGGACTGTCACTGCAGAACTGGCACGCTACATGGCTGAGTGGTCTAACGAAACAGGCCGCCAGATCGGTGTGCTTGCTGACAGGGACGGGGACATCAGCCATGTAATAGTTGGGGACGCAAAAGGGATATTCATTCCGGAACTCACAGACTACCCCCTTGGGAGAAAGACCCTCCGCGGGCTGCGGCTTATCCATACGCATCTCAAAAGCGAAGCTATAAATCAGGATGATATTACAGACCTCTCGCTTCTCAGGCTTGACGCTCTTATGGTTATAGGGCTGAAAGACGGCGAACCAAACACGGTTTCACTCGCTCACCTTTTCTCCTCTGATCCAAAGAAACAGTATGAAATAGAAGGCCCTTACCCGTTTCAGAAGATCGAGACTTCATTTGAAGACTTTGACATCATGGTCTCTTCGATCGAGCAATCGCTTCAGTCTGGCAGGACAGGATTTGATGTAAAAGACAAAAGAGAACGCGCAATACTGGTGAGCGTTTCAACAGGCCCCCGGCATGAACAGGAAGAGTCTGCCGAGGAACTTAAAGAGCTTGCTCACTCAAGTGATGTCATCGTGCTTGACACCGTGCTTCAGAGGCCCAAGGAGATCAATCCGAAATTTCTCATGGGGCAGGGAAAAATAAAGGAGCTTGTTATCAATGCATTGAACAAAGGAGCCACGCTTCTTATTTTCGATCAGGACTTAAACCCTTCACAGATCAAGGCTATCAGTGACCTGACCGAGATGAAGGTCATTGACCGCTCGCAGCTTATTCTCGACATATTCGCACGGCGCGCTCACAGCAGGGACGGAAAAGTACAGGTCGAGCTTGCGCAGTTGCGATACCGGCTGCCGAGGCTTACCGGCAAAGGCACGGCTATGTCACGGTTAATGGGAGGGATCGGCGGAAGAGGCCCGGGTGAAATGAAGCTTGAGGTTGACAGAAGACGTGTGAGAGAGAGAATTACTCTTCTTGAAAAACAACTTGAATCGCTCAGCCTTGCACGGAAACAGAGAAAGGCGCGCAGGGTTGAACTGGGGATCCCGATCATCTCGATAATCGGATACACTAATGCCGGCAAGTCAACGCTTCTGAATAATCTCACGCGGAGCGCAACATTCGTTGAAGACAAGATGTTTGCAACACTCGATACCGCAAGCAGGCGGCTGAGATTTCCGAAGGAACGTGATGTGATCATCACTGATACTGTCGGGTTCATCCGTGATCTGCCGAAAGACCTGCTTGCCGCATTCCGCGCGACCCTGGAGGAACTGGAAGACGCGGATTTGCTGCTTCACGTTGTGGACATATCAAATCCCCGCTCTGAGCAGCATATGAGATCAGTGGAAAAGATACTTGGCGAAATAGGCGTCTCGCAGAAACCGCAGCTCCTCGTGTTCAATAAAGAAGACCTGGTAAGCAGCCCTATTGCGGAAAACATATGCAGGCGGTTTAGCGGGATATCTATCTCAGCAAAAAAGCCTGAAACTTTCCATAAATTGCTCAATGCCATTGAAGCAACGCTCTGGAAGGGGTGACCTGTTGTCGGCTTACCTTGTCAAAATCTGCTACTTACTGTGCAGCACAGCAGGCCAGTTTCTGTCAGCTTTCTGGATATACCCGGGAATGTCTTTCTCCCATAAACCCTGAACGTCTTTATTCAGGTTCAGATAAAGTTTCCCGTCAACGATCGTCCAGGCCTCAGGGTCTATATCAGCAGTAGCGCCCTGGCTCACTGCGTATGCACAATAACCTCCGTAGCGGGGAGCGTATTTTTCAGGGTCGCTTTTGAAAAGGGCAAGATGCTTTGTGCTTGCGAATAGCCATTTGGCGCCATTCCATGTATGTTCATATCTGCTGTCTCCCTTCACGGGCCGGCTGTCAGTGAAATAGGCAACAGGGTCGTATCCTTTTATGGCAATTCCGTCACGGGAAATATTCACAGAAGGCAGTTCGGTTGAAGTACAGGACGATGTGGAAAAAAAGATCACTGTCAGGACTGTCAAATAATAAAGTGTTTTCATGTTATGGGATGACCGCCGGATGCGTGAATACATAATCATTGTCTTTAACCGGTGTATGACACCCAAAACACTCCTGCACAAAATCTGCATCCTTGCCATAGGGTTTCTGCTCCATTCCAAGCCAGCGTGCAAAACCCCATCCGCCGGTTGATTCATACTTTTTCGAATCCTTTATCATGAATTCTGCATGTACAAGATCACCCGGGACTGTTGCGGTCGGCCATGCCTCATGAGTTTTGTTCTTCCATACGAGTTTCGCGAATGTAGTACCGTCTGGCCAGGGATTTGTCTTGCCGCCCCGTGCGGCTTTAATTGCGGTATCATTTCCCAATATGACCCGCATGGTATTGTTGTCGCTCCGGTGTGAAGACGCGATCAGTCTCCAGTCCTTGTATCCCTCAGGCATTGTGATCCCGTTTGGCGCAGGTTTTACAGAAGGACGTTCTGCCTTTGCCATCCCCATAATGAAAATTGTAAAAATCATTAAAAGTAAAAGTTTTCTTTTCATATTCTTACCTCCTAATCATCATATTATCATTCTCCCGGATTTTTTCAAGCAGTCATCTTACTTGAAGGCATAATTTCTTATGCGACTTATAAAAAAATGATAAGCTGGAGAGGGAGAGATACCCTGACAGTAAATATCATATATCAATGATGCTGTAAAGAATTGTGCCAGAGTACCGATAAAAGGAGGTAGAAATCAAGGGTAAATCTGCTGGCATGAGCTCATTAAAAAATACTCAGGAGAAGAACAAGAGAAGAGGAAGAAGCGTATACCGGTACACTGCCGCGCTGTTCATCGCATGGATCATTATTGTGGTCACATCGCTGGCATGGAACGTTTTTCATGAAAAGCAGAATACCCGTGAATTGGCCCTC
>QZKC01000060.1 GCA_003599425.1 Nitrospiraceae bacterium
TTGCATGTGTATTGTTTAAATATTTAATAATCAATTGCGTTCAAGATGTTACTCGAACCATGGCTTGCTCCAAAAAAAGTTTATGAATAATCTGAGTTAGAGCACAGTTCATCGTGAATTGTGTTGATTAGTTAAATGACACGATCAATGTCGTATACCCTTCATTCCCCAATTTCTCCGCGAGGGAATAAGCGTTTTCGTATGAGTTGAACTTCCCGATCCTCACGCGGTAGAACTGCTGGCCTTTGACTTGTGCAGTCGTTACATAAACATCTCTGTATGACAGATCGAGACCTTCCTTGAGACGCTGGGCATTGGATGTTTCGAGGAACGCTCCTACCTGTATGGTCAATCCTTCTGATGCCGTGACAGGCTCAAATGGGATTCTTTTCACATACCGCATATCCCTGCCGAGATATTCTATTCTCACTGTTCCAACTCCCTTTTCCGCAAACCCTATCTCCCGTGCAGCGCCATAGGAAAGGTCTAAATCCCTTCCAGGGATGAACGGGCCTCTGTCATTCACGATAACATCGACTGACCTGCTGTTATCCGGATTTGTGACGCGCAACTTTGTCCCGAAATCAAAGGTCTTGTGTGCGCTCGTCATGCCGTACATGTCGAACCTCTCGCCCGATGAAGTAGGCCTGCCGTGAAATTGCTGCCCGTACCATGAAGCGGTGACGTATCCTTCCTTTGGGGGGCGGTATTCAACAGGCGGCAGCGAGGCGCAGGAGGAGAGGAGGAGAAGGAGGAGGATGGATAGGTATTTAAATAAAACAGGGACATGATCGCTCATGCCCCTGCTGAATTCATACTTTAATTTATCCCTTGAACTATATGGGGATTTCTCTGTGACTTTGTGCCTCAGTGCCTATGCTCCTTTTCTCCTAACTGCACTTCGTAAACCCGCAGTCCCTGCACACAGCGCAGCCGCCTTCGTGCTCCACTGCTCCTCCGCAGTCAGGGCATGCGCCGCAGAGCATTATATTGTCTTTTTTATCTTTATGTTCTTTGGTATGTGATCCATTGCCGTTGCCGTTTTTCTTGCTGCCGCGTTCAGCGTATTTTTCGATGGCCTTTGAAATGGCATCGGAGCAGGATGATATCTTCCCGCCGTTTGCCCACGCAGGGCTGTGACAACTGATGCCCTTGAGCTGTTTTGCGAGTTCCTCAGGTTCTATGTTGCTCCTCAACGCGAGACTTACAAGCCTGCCGATCGCCTCTGCCTGGCTTGCGGCACAGCCTCCTGCCTTGCCCATTTGCGTGAATAGCTCAAAGAGATTCCCTTCTTCATCTTCATTTATGGTGACATAGAGATTGCCGCAGCCTGTCTTCATGAGGCGCGTTGTACCCTTGATAACTTCAGGTCTCTTTTTGGGTGTTATCTTGTGTGCCTGCTGGGGTGTTTCCTCAGCGGAGGGTTGCTTTGCGGTCTTTCCGGTGGATAGCACCTGCTCATCTCTTGAACCGTCACGGTAAACAGTGACTCCTTTGCAGCCGAGGCCGTATGCGAGGAAATACGCGTCCTCAACATCTTTCGGAGAGGCATCGTGCGGGAAGTTAACGGTCTTGGAAACCGCATTATCAATATATTTCTGGAAAGCAGCCTGCATGCGTATGTGGTCAAGAGGAGAGATATCATGTGCCGTGATAAAGACCTTTTTTACGTCGTCCGGGATCTCATCAATATCCTGAAGGCTCCCTTTTTCAGCGATTCTGTCAACAAGTTCTCTGCTCCAGAAACCCCGCTCCTTCGCGATTTTCTCGAAACATGGGTTGACCTCATAGAGTTTTGTGCCTTCAAGCACATTGCGCACAAAGGCCACTGCGAACAGAGGCTCTATGCCGCTTGAGCATCCGGCGATTATCGAGAGAGTCCCTGTGGGAGCGATGGTGGTAGTGGTTGCATTTCTCAGGGGCATCTTGTCCCTGAATGTGCTCATCTCGAAATTAGGGAAGGTGCCCCGCTCATCGGAGAGGAAGGACGACTGTTTTTTGCTTTCTGTCTGGATGAACCTCATGACTTCAGTGGCGAGTTTTGAAGCATCCTCGGAATTATAAGGGATGCCAAGCTGTATGAGCATATCTGCCCAGCCCATGACCCCGAGACCTATCTTACGGTTTGACTTGGTTGCGTCCTCAATTCTTTTCAGAGGGTACTTATTGATGACAATGACATTATCAAGAAAATGGACAGACCGGTGTACGGTCTCCCTGAGGGAGTCCCAATCTATATGTGAATTGTAATCAGACGCGGCCCCTGTTTTTGCAAAGGGATGGTCTGTTACGAACTTCGCAAGGTTGATCGAGCCTAAATTGCAGGACTCGTAAGGAAGAAGCGGCTGTTCCCCGCACGGATTGGTGCTCTCAATCTGCCCTACGGAAGGCGTGGGATTGGACTGGTTCATTCTGTCAAGGAATACTATGCCTGGTTCCCCGTTCTTCCATGCATGGTGCACGATGAGGTTGAACACCTCCCGTGCCCTGAGCCTGCGAGTGGTTTTTTTATTGTGGGGATTTATCAGGTCGTATTCTTCGTCCTTCTCGAGCGCCTTCATGAACGGGTCGGTTATGGCGACAGAGAGATTGAAGTTGTTCAGCTTTGAATCGCTGTCCTTTGCGGAAATAAATTCCAGGATGTCAGGGTGGTCCACACGCAAGATGCCCATGTTCGCACCCCTTCTGGTGCCCCCCTGTTTTATCGCCTCGGTTGCGGAATCAAAAACAGTCATGAATGAGATCGGGCCTGATGATATTCCTTTGGTTGAGCCGACTATGTCGCCTTTGGGCCTGAGATTGGAAAATGAAAAACCGGTCCCGCCGCCTGATTTATGTATCAGGGCGGCATTTTTTACTGCCTCGAAAATGGACTCCATCGAATCCTCAACAGGGAGGACAAAACACGCGGAGAGCTGGCCCAGCATCTTCCCGGCGTTCATGAGGGTTGGGCTGTTGGGGAGAAATCTCAGTGAGGTCATGAGATCGTAAAATCCGTCTTCTATGTGTTTTGCTTCTGTTTCGGATTTGGCATAGTTCAGTTCAACTGATGCGACTGCCTTTGCCACCCTCCTGAACATATCTTCAGGGGTTTCAACGACCATGCCTTCTTCATCCCTTTTTAAATATCTTTTTTCCAGTACCTTCTGTGCGCTTGACGTTAGGTCCAACTGCCTTGAAGTGATCTCCCCCATTATTCCTCCCTTGCTTGTTTAAGGCGTTTTATCTATTAATTAATGTAATTTTATTTAGATTGCTTTATATCCTCTATTTAGAGGTGTCTGGAAATTAAACCACAACATATTGTATATGTCAAGTGAAAAGTTAAGAAATTAAAACTTATTGATTCTAATAAGATTTTGCAGTGAACATCCGGTTGATGAAATGTGGATTAAAAAAACAAACTCCATGACTATAATAAATCATATAATGTCAAAAGTAACAATTCAGAAAATCCCCTTCGGCGGATGGGAAAATTGCGTGCAGATCAAAAACGAAATTGCTGATCTTATTGTGACCGCTGATGTAGGGCCGCGAATAATCCGCTATGGGTTTTCAGGCGGGAAAAATGAATTGTGTGAAGTTGATTCTATGATGGGAATGACAGGCGGGGATGTGTGGAGGATCTATGGAGGGCATCGCCTCTGGCTCAGCCCGGAGGACAGGGAAACAACCTATGAGCCTGACAATGTCCAGGTTGCCTGGGAGCAGATTACAAACGGAATTAAAACCTCTCAGGATACCGGGCCATTGAGCGGGATAAAAAAAGAGATGGAGATAACGCTATCTTCCCATGACACTACAGTCACAGTTCTTCACCGCCTGACGAATAAAAGACCTCAGCCTCTGGAATTGTCGGTATGGAGCATAACCGCGATGGCGAAGGGCGGCAAGGAAGTTATTCCACTTGGGGGAAGGGACACTGGTCTGGTGCCGAACAGGGTCCTTTCACTCTGGCCGTATACAAGGCTTACGGATCCCCGCATATATTTCGGGGAGCATTATATTGTCCTGCAGCATGATCCTCACATGAAGCATCCCCTGAAGGTAGGACTGTCCAACGAGAACGGCTGGGCAGCATATTTAAACCACGGCCATCTTTTTATGAAATACTACCGGCATCATGTAAATGTTGGATATCCTGATCTAGGCGTGTCATATGAAACCTATGTGAATCATTTCATGCTGGAAATGGAAACCCTTTCTCCCCTGACAATAGTGGAACCCGGTTCATGTGCGGAGCACCTTGAACGGTGGAAGCTTTTCGATAATGTCCTCATGCCTTCCAATGACGAGTCTGAGATCAAAGCCGCCCTTGCAGATAAAATACTCAGCTAACTAACCCTGATAATTCATGGCAAACTATTTCCCAAAGGTTGCGGACAAAGGAAAGTCTGTGGAGAAATTTCTATACGACACCTCTAAAAAGGGGATAAAGGATTGGATTAGATGTTAGATAAGAAAAGATAAAGAAGTGCCCTGAAGCAAAAATGTAATATGCTGTTTGTCGATTATAGAAATTTTGGAACAGGCTTTCCTTTGTCCTGAAAGATATTAAATGAATTTTAAGATGTTTGATAATTAATGATATTCCTTCAGTTGAAAAGCAAATCTTCCGATTAGATAGTGGACAGAAATATGGTGTTTTTGCGCGCTCTTGTGCAAGTAATCCATAAAAAACATAAGGTTTGAGACTATAAGCATATGGCTCCAAAGATAGGGCAGTTACTTGTAACAAATAAGATTATCATGGAAGAGCAGTTGCTCAAGGCCATTGAATTGCAGAAAAAAGAAGGCGGCCGCATTGGCACGAATCTTATCAAGCTTGGATTCATAACCGATGATAAGCTGGTGGAATTCCTAAGCAGGCAGTACGGAGTCCCTGCAGTCAACCTCTTGTCTGAAGAAATTGACCCGAACATTGTGAAATTTATCCCCTACGAAGTCGCCCAAAAATATCAGATATTTCCTGTCTCAAAGAACGGGGCCTCACTGAAGCTTGCGATGGCAGACCCCTCAAATGTATTTGCGATAGACGATATTAAATTCATGACAGGCTACAACGTCAAACCTGTAGTGGCTTCCGAGGCGTCGATCAAAGAGGCGATGGCAAAGTACTATGGCCAGCAGTCAGCCCCGTCGGATGCTTTGCAGGGGGTTATGGACAGCATGGATGGTTTCGGTGATGAACACCTTGATCTGGTACATGAAACAGAAGACGATGTGGACATAACGGCGTTAAAAACAGCAGTGGAAGAGGCCCCTGTCGTCAAGCTTGTCAATCTGATACTTGGTGAGGCGATAACAAGGGGCGCGAGCGATATTCATCTTGAGCCATATGAAAAAACCTTCAGGGTGCGCTACAGGATAGACGGAGTGCTGTATGACGTTATGCAGCCGCCGCCAAAACTGAAGGCCGCACTTTCATCCCGTATCAAGATCATGTCAGAACTTGATATTGCTGAAAGAAGGCTCCCACAGGACGGGAGAATAAAATTAAAGATAAAAGACAAGGGGGTCGACCTCCGCGTTTCAACTCTTCCGACACTTTTTGGAGAAAAGATCGTTATGAGAATACTGGACAAAAGCAACCTGTCCCTTGAACTGACAAAACTCGGATTTGAAGAAAAGGCCCTTAAGGATTTCAATGAAGCGATATGTTCACCGTATGGAATGGTGCTTGTAACAGGGCCTACAGGAAGCGGAAAGACGACAACCCTGTATTCTGCCCTCAGCACGGTAAACAATATCGACGTAAACATCATGACTGCCGAAGACCCTGTAGAATACAATCTTTTAGGCATTAACCAGGTGCATGTGAGAGAAGATATAGGGTTGACGTTTGCGGCGGCGCTCAGGTCCTTCCTGAGGCAGGACCCTGATATCATCATGGTCGGTGAGATCAGGGACTTTGAGACCGCAGAGATCGCTGTAAAGGCGGCATTGACAGGACATCTTGTTTTGAGCACCATTCATACAAATGATGCTCCGAGCACAGTGTCAAGACTGCTGAATATGGGAATTGAACCGTTTTTAGTATCTGCATCTGTTCTGCTGATCCTTGCACAGAGGCTTGCAAGAAAGGTCTGTGAAAAATGCAAATACGAGGATCATGTACCTGAATCAGCCCTCCTGAATATCGGATTTTCAAACGATGAATTGAACACGTTTAAGTGCTTTAAAGGCAAAGGCTGCTCGGTATGCAGCGGGACCGGATACAAGGGAAGGATCGCGCTCTACGAAGTAATGACAGTGAAAGAGGAGATAAGAGATCTGATACTGAAAGGCGGTTCAACTACTGATATAAAGAAAATGGCGGTTAAACTCGGGATGAAGACCCTGAGGATGAGCGGCCTGACAAAGATCAAAGAAGGAGTGACCTCAGTGGAGGAAATATTGAGGGTTACCTTCGGAGATTGAAATAGATAGCGTAAGGGGCTGTAAAGGATTCCCGGAATTATGCCGAATAACACATTGTAAATAAAAAAGCAGGGGTTAGTGATGCCATGTATTTAATTGATTGGTTTGATGGGACGTTCGGAAGGGCTGAGGGAGCAGCGCTTGCCGTATATCAAATCACATATTTAAAGAGGAGATATTTTTTAAATTAGATATGGTGACTTTATATGACTTGCTAAAGATCATGATTGACAAGGGCGCTTCAGACCTTCATATCAGTACGGGAACCTCTCCCCGCATCAGAGTGGACGGACGTCTTGTCCCTCTTGAGGGAGAACCGCTTGTTCCAGCAGATACAAAGGCATTGTGCTACAGCATTCTTACAGATACCCAGAAGCATAAATTTGAGGAGAACAATGAACTCGACCTTTCTTTTGGGATGAAAGGCCTCAGCCGTTTCAGGGCAAATATATTTATGCAGAGAGGTGCGGTAGCAGGGGCATTCAGAATGATCCCTTATACTATAAGGACATTCGGCGAACTGGGCCTGCCCCCCATCATCAATGAACTTACAAGAAAACCACGAGGGCTTATCCTGGTGACAGGCCCTACAGGGTGTGGTAAATCCTCAACGCTTGCTGCACTGATCGACAGGATCAATAAAGAGCGGCAGGAGCATATCATAACTGTAGAAGACCCGATCGAGTTTATTCACGCGCACAGGAACTGTTTGATCAACCAGAGGGAAGTCAATTCTGACACAGCTTCCTTCAAGGATGCCCTGAAGTACGTCCTGAGACAGGATCCGGATATTGTGCTCATAGGTGAAATGAGAGACCTGGAGACCATTGAAGCGGCGCTCACTGTCTCAGAGACAGGACACCTGACATTTGCAACGCTCCATACGAACACTGCTATCCAGACTATAAACCGTATTGTTGATGTATTCCCTGCGCATCAGCAGGAACAGATCAGGGTGCAGTTGTCCTTTGTTCTGGAAGGTATCATTTCACAGCAGCTCCTCCCGAAAAAAGGAGGCGGCAGGGCCTTGGCTGTAGAAATATTTATCCCTACCCCCGCGATCAGAAATCTTATCAGGGAGGACAAGACGCACCAGATCTATTCCATGATGCAGACGGGCCAGGCCAAGTTCGGGATGCAGACAATGAACCAATCCCTCTTTGAGCTGTTCAAGAAGGGTTTAATAACATACGAAGATGCTCTGACAAAATCTTCAATACCTGATGAACTTCTTAATATGATGCAGAGATCTTCGCTTGTGAAAGGATGATACAATGGCAACAGTATTTAAATGGACAGGGAAATCTCCGCAGGGGGGGATGCTCAAGGGAGAGCTGACAGCAGGTTCCAAGGAAGAAGTCCAGACATACCTGAGGCGGCAGCGCATAATGCCTACCAATATAGCACCCAAGGCAAAGCCGCTCTTCACATCTTTCCGCGCCAAGGTGAAAGAAAAAGACCTTGTTGTGTTTACGAGACAGTTTGCTACAATGATAGGAGCAGGACTGCCCCTTGTACAGGCGCTGGAGATTCTTTCAAAACAGACTGAAAATCCCGGTTTTGCAAAGACGATCAGCGACATAAAGTCTGATGTAGAGGGAGGTTCCACGTTTGCAGACGCCCTGAAGAAATTTCCAAGGGTCTTTTCCGATCTCTACACGAATATGGTGGCAGCAGGAGAGGCAGGCGGTATCCTCGACACCATTCTTGTCCGTCTCGCCACATATATAGAAAAGGCCCAGAAGCTTAAAAGAAAAGTCAAAGGCGCCATGGTGTATCCTTCTGTCGTTATAACCGTTGCGGTAATGGTCATTGTCATTATCATGGTTTTTGTCGTGCCGACCTTTTCCAAGATGTTCACCCAGCTTGGAGGGACGCTGCCAATGCCCACGCAGGTCATAATCAATATGAGCAACTTCCTTGGAGGTTCAGGAGGCTTGATAGTCCTGGCAAGCATCATTGGCTTTATTGTTTTTGTGGCCCAGTTCAGGCGGACTGAAGCAGGAAAGAAAACAACAGATATGATCATTCTGAAACTGCCCGTTGTCGGCATTCTTTTCAGGAAAGTGGCGGTTGCAAAATTCACCCGCACCCTCGGGACACTGGTGAGCAGTGGTGTTCCCATACTTGACGGCCTGGTCATAACAGCCAAGACAGCCGGCAACAAGGTCATCGAGAAGGCAGTGATGGAAGTGCGGCAGGGCGTATCTGAGGGAAAGACAATTGCCGAGCCATTATCAAAGTTAAAAGTATTCCCTCCGATGGTCACACAGATGATCGCAGTCGGTGAATCAACAGGAGCTCTGGACAGCATGCTCGGGAAGATCGCTGATTTCTATGACGAAGAGGTGGACCAGGCAGTCAACACCCTCACTTCGATGATCGAACCTGTGCTGATGATATTTCTCGGCGGCACGATAGGGTTCATAGTCGTTGCCATGTATTTGCCGATATTCAAGCTCATAACACTCGTTAAATAAAGTAGTAAGAGAATAAACGCGGAGGGATGGATAAGGAGAAAAACCCTATCCTTCCGCTTTTTCTTATCCCTAACTTCAGCATTAAACTGTGATCTCTTCGTCATTGCGAGGCCGCTTCGACCGTGGCAATCTCTATATGAAAAGCGGGATTGCTTCGCTTCGCTCGCAATGACAACTTCTTATCACTGGACTTGGGTCATTGTATTTTTAGGCAACGTTTTTACAAAAAAAGCATTTTCAGTTACTATGTAAGAGGTTATGTCCAGGGATCTGCTGAAACGGGTAAGAGCTCTTGTTTATATCAGGGTAATTGTTGTTACTCTTCTGCTCGGGTCTTTCTATGTTTTCAGGATAGGATATGAAAGGCTTCATTATCCTACAGTATTTTCACTCTTCATTGTAGTTCTTTATCTTTTAACCATTATATATGCGTTTGTGCTCAGGTGGATAAAAGAGCCTTCTCAGATAACTGTCTTTGCATATTTGCAGATAATCCTGGATGTTATCGCAGAGGTCTTCCTTATTTACATAACAGGAGGGATTGGAAGTATATTCTCGTTCATGTTCCCCCTGAGCATTCTCTCGGCAGGGATATTACTGAGCAGGCGTGCCTGCTATATCATTGCGACAATCAGCAGCATTTTATACGGGCTTCTCATAGATCTTCAGTATTACAAGGTAGTAATTTCAACGGTCAGTTTCTATTCGGAAAAGGATTTCTTCTATAACGTCTTCGCGCATTTTACCGCTTTTTACCTTGTCGCCTTTCTCAGCGGGTATCTTTCTGACAAACTGCACAAGGCTACGCAAAGCCTGCAGGAAAGAGACACAGTACTGAGTGACTTAAAAGCATTCAGCAGATATATCATAGAGAGCATGCCGAGCGGCGTATTTACCACAGACCTGGACCGGAAGATCATCACGTTCAACAGCTCAGCGCAGGATATAACGCAGCTTGCACTCAATCAGGTTGCTGGAAAGTCCCCCGAAGAGATATTCCCTTTTCTCAGTAATTGCAAAGAACCTCTGGACAGGATAGAAGGTGAGATACAGCGGAACGGTGAAACATATCCTTTAGGGATGAGGCTATCCACACTGAAAGATGGCGCCGGAAATCCCATCGGCATGATAGGCGTTTTCCAGGACCTCACAGAATTGAAGGCGATGGAGGCCGAGGTCAAGAGGAAGGAGAAATGGGCCTTTATCGGGGAGCTCTCAGCGTCTATCGCGCATGAACTCAGAAATCCACTTGCCTCGCTGAAGGCATCGGTCGAGATGCTCAGTGAGAAGAAGGTTTCGGGGGAATACGCAGACCGTCTCATGAAGATAGCGCTCTCTGAGATGGACAGGCTGAACGGCATCATCACGGACTTTCTGCTTTATGCGCGTCCCCGAGAGCTCAACAAGGAACCGTTTGATATCCATCAGTCCCTCCGTGACGTGGCGACGCTTCTGCAAGGTTATGAAACGGGGAAGAAAAATGTTACAATAACCCCCAAATTGGAGGGCAGCCTTGTGATCACAGGAGATGCGAAACAGCTTCATCAGGTCTTCTGGAACCTCGGCATCAATGCAGTCGACGCGATTCCCGAAGAGGGGAAGGTCGATATCTACACGGTCAGGAAATCCCACAGGATCGAAA
>QZKC01000032.1 GCA_003599425.1 Nitrospiraceae bacterium
TATATTCACCTGATAGGTGAAAGGCAAAAGTTAGTTAAGCTTATAATAAATCTGTGATAATCTGCGTTAATCTGTGGCTAACTGCTTTTTATAGGATGAATGATCAACGTTAGTGTACTGAACAGGATATGCAGGGGTCGTAAGCCCGGACAAGCATAGAGGCAAGGAGTTCGATCTCTGAGTCTTTTCGCCCTCTCAGGGCAAATTCTGAAGCGAGCGCCTCAAGGTCGTGCTGGATATTTGCATGGTTCTGCCCGGTGGGAATGACACAGTCGCATTTGACGATCTTCCCTTTTTTGTCGAATTCATAACTGTGGTATAAGATGCCTCTCGGCACCTCGACTGCTCCCACACCGATTCCGCTTCGGGGAGTTACCTGTTGACGGGGCTCCCTGAATTTTGACCCGAGCAGGTCTTCGATCAAATCTATTGAGTCCATGACAACATGGACGCATTCAATGAGTTGCGCGACATTGTTCATGAAAGGATTATGGTTTACCGGCAGGAGATCAAACTTCCGGGCAAGGTCCTTTGCTGCCGGATGGAGGAATTCAAAGTTATTATTGAGCCTGGCAAGGGCGCCCACGGCAAATGAATCTCTGGAAAGGCGGCACCATTTGGATGTTGACTGCTCCACCATATACTCATTTGTCAGCTTCTTATAGTCCTGCTCCTTCATCAGTACTCCGTCGCTTGATATGACATCCCCGCCGACATAGGGATAGTGGTCTGAACCCTTGAGAGACACAAACTCTGTTTCCCGTGTAAAATCCGGGAAATGGAACTTACCAAAGAGGCCTGCCAAAACCATCAGGTCATCCTTAATTGACATGAGACGCTTAATGAAGACAGAGAGCTCTTCCTTTGCGGGCAGCTTTGTAAATCCGCCCACAACTGTCCGTGTAGGATGCAGCCTGCGGCCTCCGATGCAGTCGCACATGTCATTGGCGAGGCCTTTAATCCGTGCTGCATGGATGACGACATCTTTATGGGATTGTATTACCGGGAAAATACTACCGGCATTCACGAGGTCAGGCAGTACCAGAAAACATAAGTGCAAGGAGTGGCTCTGAAGGGTCTCCATATGTTTTAAAAGGAGGCGGAGTTTCCGGGTCTGTTCATCCGGGATTATGTTAAATGCGTTCTCCACTGCGCGGATGCTGGCAAGCGTATGACCTATGGAACAGATGCCGCAAATCCTCCCCGTTATCCACGGGGCATTATCCCAGTTCCTTCCGACCAGCAGGGCCTCAAAAAAGCGCGGCGTCTCAATGACCTCCCACTGTGCCTCCTGAAGTTTGCCGTTCCGTATCTTGATATGTATATTGCCATGGCCCTCAACCCTTGAGAGGTGTTTAACGTTTACATCAATGGTTTTTTTCATGATTTTTTCTTTCTCTGTGTTCTCTGTTTATTCGATTCGGAAAAATGAGCAAACCCTCCGAAGCAATCCAGCCTCTCTATAATCGTATCTTCGGAAAACCCTTTCTCCTTCATGATCTTTTTCAAGTAAGCGACATTTGCGTCTTCAGCAGGGCCCCGGCATCCCCAGCATCCTGCTTTGTTGTTAGGGCACCATGAATCGCAGCCTGCCCTTGTGATGGGGCCAAGGCAGGGCTCTCCGAGGTCGAACAGGCATATATTCTCATTTGCCTTGCATTCCATGCATACAGGGAATTTCGGTATTACAACTGACTTGCCTAATGCAATGTGCAGCACGATCTTTTCCACTTCTTCCTTTTTGATCGGGCACCCGTAAATCCTGAGGTCAACAGTCACAACCTCTTCCAGCGCCCTCACGAGCCCGCTTTCGATCGGGTGTTTCCCGTATACCTGCTTTTTCACCCAGTTGAGATTTTTTAACCTGTTTTTCAACTGGTTTACCCCGCCGAAACAGGCGCATGAACCAAGGGCGACCAGTATCTTTGCATTCTTCCGTATCTGTTTCAGACGAAGCACCTCATCATCTCGCGTAATGCTTCCTTCAACAAAGGCGATCTCATAGTCGTCGGATCTTTCGGTCATGGCCTCCCGGAAATTTACGACCTCAACCAGAGAAAGAAAGTCCAGGAGCGTGGATTCATTGTTGACCATCTGCAACTGGCAGCCTTCGCACGAGGTAAATTCAAAAAAGGCGACCTTGGGCCGGTGCAGAGGGATCCCAAGGTATGTTTTTGTTTCCGGTTCCCTGGTCAAATCGCCTCCTTGAGATTCATCACTGTCCAGTAATCAAAAACAGGCCCCTTGAGACAGGTATATGTTGATCCTACGTTGCAGCGGCAGCACTTACCCATGCCGCAGTGCATGCGCCTTTCAAGTGAAACGAACATTTTCTGCATGGGGATATGAAAGCGGTTAAGCATATTGCAGACGAATTTGAACATGACCGGCGGCCCGCAGACAATGGCATAGGTATTGTGATAGAACTCATTGTCACGGCCTGACAGAATATCCTGCAGGATCTCAGTTATCATTCCCACGGAGCCTTTCCATGACGGGTCAGCCTTTTCCACGATGATATTTAAATTGATGTCGTCTTTGCTCCAGACATCATACTGATAGGTGAACAGGAGATGTTCCGGGGTCTTTGTGCCGTACATAATATTTACTTCTTTGAAATGGCTCCGGTTTTCCTGGACATATGCAATGGGTGAGCGCAAAGGTACAAGCCCGAGGCCGCCTGCTATCAGGAGGATGTTCTGCCCATGCATGTCCTCCATGGGGAATCCGGTCCCGAATGGGCCGCGGACCCCTACAATAGTGCCCCTGCCTGCCTTTGAAAGAAAATTTGTAAGGTTGCCTGCCTTGCGGATGCAAAGCTCTACCTCGCCGTGTATGCTTGGCGAAGAAGATATCGAGAATGGGGCTTCGCCGATTCCTGGAAGCTCAAGCATCAGAAATTGCCCCGGTATGAACGAAAATCTCTTACGTTCATTTGGGTCAATGATTTGTATGCGATAGAGGGTCTCCATGTCTGTCAGGGGAAATACGCTTGTTATCACTGCACGGTGAGTATGTTCAAAGCTTGCGAGGTCCTGCTTACGCCTCTGGGTCCTTTGCTGCTCCGAAATAACATCTACGAATTTAAGTTCTGGTCTCATTTTGATTTTCCTCCACGGACGCTTGCAATGACCTCAGGGACATTTATCCCGGCAAGGCAGGATTCACCGCAGCGGCCGCATCCCACACAGAGAGATTCCTCAAAGGCCTCGACAAATCCCCGGTGCTTGTGGTAATAGCGGTATTTCAGGCGTGAGTGCCTTTCAGGTCTGAAGTTATGTCCGCCTGCCACCTCAGCGAAATCTATCAGATTGCATGAGTGAAGCATCTTGGTCTTCTTCGCTCCCTTCAGATCGATATCCACGGTTTCTTCAACGCCATAGCAATAACAGGTCGGGCATACATTTGAGCACGTACCGCAGGAAAGGCAGATATCTCCCCAGTGTTTCCATACATCAGACTGAAATTCCATATCCAGTATCTTTGCAAGGTCTGTGGTGTCTACCTGCGCAGTGAATTTCTTGTTCCGTGCCGAAACCGTTTTCATATAGAGGATGTGATCCTTTTCTTTTGGTTCCTCAGTTCGGATATGTTTCAGGAAATTATATGCGGTGTCAGTGAGTATCTCCACGAAATATTTTGTCCCGAGATCGGTAATGAACATGTCAAATCCGTGCAGCGCTGTGTCAGAGCTCATGGAACGGCAGAAACAGAAAGGCTGGGGAGCGCAGTCAGTTCCTATGATGAACATGTTCTTTCTTTTCGCGGCGTAATAGGGCATGGGATATATGCTGTGAAGAAGCACCTTGTCAAGTTTGTTCAGCGCATTGATATCACAGGAGTGAAGGCCGAAGAAGATAAGAGGCCCGGACACATTATAATCTATACTCTTCTGCCACTCTCCGTCCTCTACAGTATATGTGGAGAGATTTTCCTGAAAGGGGAGGAAGTAACGTTTGGCAGGAAGTTTTGTTGCAGTGTAGCCCAGCCTGAGAGCGTTGAAATCAGAAACTTCGGAGAAGGCATAGACGGGTTCTCCATGTTTATCTCTCCCGGCTTCAACAGGACCGACGATCTTATTGTGGGCCGCCAATATTTCGAACAGATTTTTTAGCTCTTTCTTCTCAAACACTCTGAATATCATATGTACCTTCTACATAAAAGTGTAATTCAATATCAAGCGTGACGCAACCTGCTCGCTATCTTATCGCCATATATTTTTATTTCTTTAATATCGGACGAACCTTCTTCGCGATCGATGGCAGGGCAAAACAGATAGAGTTTGTCATTCCCGCTCACCTGCCTGCCAGTAGGCGGGGGCGGGAAGCCAGTTTCTTTATATGGATTCCTGCTTTCGCAGGAATAACAGCAAATGCAATATTATTGATTTCGTTTGTATTAACAAGAGAGGTAAAGCACTAAAAGACTTTATCCGATAAGATAGCAGAAAGAAATGAATCATTGCCTTTTTGGTGTTTCAATAATTATAATTTCAAAGAAGCACAGGCATAAACACTATGCAGATAAAAGGGAACGAGAGATTGAGCTTCATTAAGAGAGATAAGAAGAAACTGAAAAACTTCAGCAGGCCATTCAAACTTTCACGACCTTTTCTTTTAGCCGTCCTTGTTCTTACCATTCTCTTGACAGCGGGGTCCCATGCTGCGGAAATCACTGCAAAGGCCGCGATCGCGATTGACAGCTCAACTAGCGAGATCCTTTATGCCAAGAATCCGGACCTGAAATTGCCCCCTGCGAGCACAACAAAACTTATTACAGCAATGGTCGCTCTCGACACGCTGAACCCGGATGATATCGTGACCATAAGCAGGAGGGCTGCTGATACACAGTCGATCCAGCCTAAACTTAAGACAGGAGAAAAGGTCAGTGTACAAAATCTCCTTGACCTCGCACTGATGAGGTCGATAAATGGCGCTGCAGTGGCTCTTGCTGAAGCAGCAGCAGGTTCCGAGAGATCATTTGTTCAGCTCATGAACGAGAAAGCAAAGACGCTTGGCGCTGCAAATACGAAATTTATCAATGCGTCAGGTCTTCCGGGGAAAGGGCAATACACAACAGCACGTGACCTTGCAACGATCATGAAGAGCGCCCTAACATATCCTGTGCTCTCAGGCATCATTGATACGAGGATCAAGGCACTTGAAGTTGATGGAAAAACCGTGATGCTGACAAATACCAACAATCTGCTCTGGTCTAATGAAGATCATCTTGGAGGCAAGACAGGATATACAAGGGCAGCACGCCACTGCTTTGTCGGCGCATCCGAGAAGGAAGAAGGAACTCTTATCATCGCCCTGCTTGGGGATTCTTCAAGAGACACGCTCTGGACTGATGCGGAAAAGCTGCTTGCAAAGGATTTTCAGAAGGGCACGATCATCATTGATGCGAGAGAAGACGGCCTAAGAGTAAAACGCCACAAGGCAGCACACCGCACAAAGAGCAAGAGAAGCAAGACAAAGTCCCTGTAGTACATTCCCACCTAAAATCTTTACCATCTGAAGGTCAGACCGCTGTTGAACAATTAGCTGTCAGCTTTCAGAGCTCAGCTTAAGAAAGACAAACCTCTTTGCTGACCGCTGACTGCTGATAGCTTTCTTTTCCCCTCATTCATTTGCAAGTTAGGACAATCATCAAGTAAGATTAATAGTCATGTTCAAGAGTTTTAGTTCAACCGGCATAGGAAGCCTTCCGCACAATGACCCTGCAGAAGCCTGCAGGATAGTTCTTGACTCGGTTGATATTCCCTTTTGGCCCCAGTTGCCGCACCGGAGCTTTCTCGAACTTATGGTGCCTCAATACTCCGAAGGGTTCCCTTTTATCAAAATAGAGGGGGAGCATGTAAAGCTTGTGCAGCCGGAAGAGTCAGAGATCGCCAGGTTTTACGAAACGGTTGCGCAAAAAGGCGGGTTTCCAATTTCAAAAGAGTATTCCGCTGGATTTTATACATTTATGGATATACTGCAAAAACAGGGGAAAAAATTAAGCGCTCTGAAGGGGCACATCACCGGCCCCCTGACGTTTACACTCTCGATCACCGACGGCCAGAAAAGGCCTATTTATTTCGATGAGGAACTTCGGGAGCTTTCCCTCGAATTGCTCAAAGGTAAAGCAAGCTGGCAGATCGAGATGCTCAGGCCGTATGCTGAACAGGTTTTGATCTTTATTGATGAGCCGATCCTCTCAGCGCTTGGAACATCTACGTATATAGGAGTCAATACCGAGGAGGCCTTACGCATGCTGCAGGAGATCGTAAGGCATATCAAAAATTCCGGAGGAGTGACCGGTATTCATTGCTGCGGAAAGGCTGATTGGCCTCTTATCCTCTCTTCCGGCATAGATGTGCTGAATTTTGATTCCTATTTTTTTTGGGATACACTCGGCATATACCCTCAAGAAATAAAGGCGTTCCTTGACAATAACGGTTTTATTGCCTGGGGAGTTGTCCCAACAACTGATATAGTAAGGAACGTAACGCTTGAGGGGTTATGTGAACAGCTTGAACGGGGCTTAACCTCGCTGGAAAAGATCGGGGTTTCCCGCGAAACATTGAGGCGCCACTCGCTGCTGACACCTTCCTGCGGGACAGGCTCCCTCAGGGTAGAGGATGCCCTGAAGGTATTTTCCCTTCTGAAGGATTTAAGGGACAGGTATGCCGGGGGTTAAGGGTTTTATTTCATTTGAGGGCATTGAGGGTTCCGGTAAAAGCACGCAGGCGAAACTCCTTGCGGAAGTTCTTCGCGGCAGGAGGCACCAGGTGCTCACGACCTTTGAGCCAGGCGGTACACGGATCGGACAGAAGATCAGGACATTGCTCCTTGAACCGCAGAACCATATGGACCCGATCACGGAGCTTCTCCTTTATTACGCATCAAGGGCGCAGCATGTAAGAGAGGTCATTTATCCCGCACTTCTCAAAAATACCGTTGTGATCACAGACCGCTTTACAGATTCTACCGTTGCATATCAGGGATATGCGAGAGGGCTTGATCTGTCGATTATTACGGCCCTCAATGATATTGTCGTGCCTGATATGAAACCGTTTCTGACATTTCTGCTGGATATGGATGTGGAAGAGGGCCTAAGGAGGAACAGGCACGCGCAAAAAGAAGACAGATTTGAGCTTGAGAACATAGAATTTCATAACCGCGTGCGGAAGGGCTTTCTCAGCATCGCATCAGAGGACCCTGAAAGAATAAAGGTGATCGATGCCTCCAGAAGCACTGAGGAGGTAAGCAAAGATATCAACAAGGTAATAGAGGAATTATGGCGCTGAAAGATATTATTGGGCAGGAAAGGGCGGTCAATATTCTCCAGGGCTGTATTGCCAAAGAACGCATTCCTCATGCATTATTGTTTGCTGGCGATGAAGGCATCGGCAAAAAACTGACAGCGGTCAATTTTGTTAAGGCACTCAACTGCAATAAAACAGTGAAGAAGCCAGGAAGTGAAGAAGTCATGGAGTTGCTGCCCCTTACTTCATCGCTCCCTGACTCCATTACCCCATCACTCCCCGATTCCTGCGATGCTTGCTCCTCTTGCACCAAAACGGAAAAGCGGAACCATCCGGACGTCTTCTTTATCGAGCCCGAAGGAGACGGAGAGCAGATAACAGTGGCAGCAATAAGGGAGCTTGAAGAAGCGCTGAGATATAAACCTTTTGAGGGGAATTATAAGGCTGCTGTCATTGACCAGGCCGACAGGATGAATGCGGCTGCAGCCAATGCATTTCTGGATACGCTTGAGGCGCCGCCCCCGCAGAGCATTTTGATCCTTATATCAGCCAGGCCGGAAATGCTGCTTCCGACCATACGTTCAAGATGCCAGAGGATAAATTTCAATCCACTGCCGTTGCATGTCATGTGCGCCCTGATCCAGGAGAGGTCTCATAAGGTCAGCAGGGAACATGCAATGCTTTTAGGCGAGCTCTCAGGAGGAAGATTAGGCTATGCCATGCAGGAAGACCTGATAGAGCAGAGAGACCATGCCTTTACAACATTAAAGGATATGATCAATCGTACGGACGAGGAAGAGGGAGGAGACATGAAAGAGCTCCTGGACTCTTTGCAGGTATGGCTTCGGGATATGGCTGTTTTCAAGGCTACAGGACGTTCAGATCTGCTCATTAACAGGGACAGGGAAGACGAGATGACCGCTCTCCTCCGGGGAGCAGCGCTGGAAGGGATACTCAAATTAGCGCGGGAACTTTATAATATAAGAAAAAATATGTATTTCAGTTTAAATGAAAAGCTCACGCGGAACTATATAAATTTATTAATACGGAAGAGGCTGGGAAGGATACATGCAGGAAAACAATAATGCCTTAGATATTCACGCTGCAGAGGAACCACGCGGCAAATATGCGGTAGTCGGGGTGCGGTTCAGGTCCTGCGGGAAGGTTTACACGTTCCAGGCTGAAGACCTTGAATTGCTGTTAGGGGCAAGAGTTATTGTGGAATCGGACATGGGATTGAGCATAGGCAGCGTTGCGGCAGTGAAGTATACTGCTGAAAAACCGCAGGAGTCTTTAAAAAAGGTGATCAGGATAGCAACTGAAAAGGACTTTGAGACCGTTCAGACTAACCGTTCCTTCCAGGAGGAGGCAAGGACCTATTGCGTCGGCCGTGTTAAGGAACTGGATCTCCCTATGAAGATCGTCACTACCGAGACAACGCTCGACAGGAAAAGACTGGTCTTTTATTTCACTGCTGACGGAAGGATTGATTTCAGAGAGCTCGTGAGGGACCTTGCGGCAAAGTTCAAGACCCGGATCGAGATGAGACAAATAGGAGTGAGGGACGAAGTGAAGCTGCTTGGAGGCATCGGTATCTGTGGCAGGCAGACATGCTGCAGCCTCTTTCTGACGAATTTTGAACCGGTTACCATAAAGATGGCAAAGCGGCAGGATCTTTCTATCAACCAGAGCAAGCTCTCTGGTATCTGCGGCAGATTGATGTGCTGTCTTGGATATGAATGCAGGGATGCATCGGCTGGAGAGAGAGGACCGGCTGCTGTTCAGGAAGATGAACTGATAACAATTGCCGAGGGATCTGCTGAAGCTGGACTTCAGCAGACAGATTCAGGCGCTGTTGTCCCGGAGGGAGGACTGGGGGGGGGCAGTCAACCGGCCGCTGATACAAGAGAAAGAAGGGATAAAATCCAGCAGCCGGAGTTGCAGCGAAAAGAACAGGGGCCTGGTCATCAACCGGATAGAAGCGAACGGAGGGAAAGACATTCGCGGAGAAACCGGCACAGACACAGAAAACAAGCGCAGGGGCAGCAGGACAAACCTTCTCAGGAAAAGCCTTCCCAGGAAGGCGCACCGAAGCTGCCGGAAGGTGAAAACAAGGGGAAAGCTTTCAGCAGGAGAAGGAAGTTCTGGAAGAGGAAAAAGCAGCAGCCGTGAAAATTCAGGTAACTCATGTTATTGATTCCAAAATATATTAATTTGATTTCAGCATCTTTGCAGGCACAAAAAGCAGCCTGCCCAGGAATTTCTCTAATCGACACAAGGCATTTTACATTTCCTTCACAGACTTCCCTGTGTGCCTTTGTGCCTTTGTCACTGTGAGCCTTTCATTGGAAATGGAACAGAAATTCTACATAACAACTCCCATTTATTACGTAAACGATGTCCCTCATATCGGTCATGCTTATACGACTGTTGCTGCGGACATCCTTGCGCGCTACAACCGGTTAAGAGGCAGAAAAGTATTTTTTCTTACCGGAACGGATGAGCACGGGCAAAAGGTCGAAAAGGCCGCGCAGGCAAAGGGAAGGACGCCGAAAGAGCACGCTGACGCGCTTGTTGAGAATTTCAGGAACCTCTGGAGCAAGTTGAATATTTCAAATGATGCCTTTATCCGTACGACCGATCCTGAACATGTAAAGACTGTGCAGGGACTCATACAGATGCTTTGGGACAAACAGGAGATCGAGAAGAGGCAGTACGCAGGATGGTACTGCACTCCTGATGAACGGTTCTGGACAGAGAAAGACCTTGTTGACGGCAACTGCCCGGACTGTGGGAGGCCTGTTGAGCGGATACAGGAGGAGAATTATTTTTTTCTCATGTCAAAGTATCAGGATAGACTGATCCAATATATTGAGAAGGATCATCCGGGATACATCCTTCCTGAGACGCGAAGAAACGAAGTGCTGGGCTTCCTGAAAAACAATGAACTCGGAGACCTCTGCATATCAAGACCGAGATCAAGACTGTCATGGGGCATACCTTTTCCTTTCGATGATAATTTTGTGACATATGTCTGGTTTGATGCACTGGTGAATTATTTCTCGGCAACGCGGTATCTTGTTGAGCATCCTGAAGATGCTAAACTGGGTGATTTCTGGTGGCCCGCAGACCATCACCTTGTTGGGAAAGATATCCTGACGACCCACGCGGTTTACTGGTCCACCATGCTCATGGCGCTTCAATTCCCTTTGCCAAAAAATATCTTTGCTCATGGCTGGTGGACTGTTGAAGGCAAGAAGATGTCAAAGTCCGT
>QZKC01000047.1 GCA_003599425.1 Nitrospiraceae bacterium
TTGCTTCACCCATTTGGTGATAACCTCCTCGCCTGTTTCTATATTGCTTCCAGATTGTTATACCAAATTCTTGATCCCAATTGCGGTTTTTAGGTTCATACTTGATATTCTTCTGGCAATATCCGTTCTTGCGATCGGGATACTCCTTGTGATCTATCTAATCCACAGTATCTGAAAGGATGGGGAAAATAAAGGGGCCTTACTTCTTCAGGATCCTCCAGAGGCTGGTGCGTGAAATGCCGAGAAGCTCTGCGGCCCTGGACTTGTTGTCCTCCGCGAAATCGAGAACTTTTTCCGCGTATTCCTTGTTGATCTCATCGATGGTCTTGATCCTGTTGGGGTCTATGGTCTCTATCTGAAAGAGCTTTATGGTCTGGGGAAGGCTTTCAGGAGTGATGCTCTCATTTTTTTCCAGGATCACGGCCCTCTCTATAATGTTTTCCAGTTCCCTGACATTACCGGGGAATCCGTATGAACTCAGGACATCAAGGGTTTCCTTTGTAATGCCCTTGAACTTTTTATTCTCTTTCTGGGCATGTTTTTCCAAAAAATACGTGGCAAGGGGAATGATATCCGTTTTTCTTTCCCTGAGAGGAGGGATATAGATGTCCATCACATTGAGCCTGTAATAGAGATCCTCCCTGAACCTGCCGGTTGATACTAGTTCCAGGATATTCTGGTTTGTGGCAGCCATGAACCTGACATTGACCCGGACCGGCCTTGTGCCGCCTACCTTAAGGAACTCTTTATCCTCGATGACCTTCAGTAATTTCGCTTGCAGGTTTGGCGGCATTTCCGCGATCTCATCAAGGAAGATGGTTCCGTTGTTTGCGATCTCAATGAGTCCCTGTTTAGTCGCGATCGCGCCGGTGAAGGCCCCTTTTTCATGGCCGAACAGTTCGCTTGCAAGAAGTTCTTCAGTGAATATAGCGCAGTTGATCGCCAGGAAAGGTTTATCTTTCCGCAGGCCGGTGTGGTGGATGAGCTTTGCAACGAGTCCTTTTCCAACACCGCTTTCTCCGGTGATCAGCACATTGCAGTCGGAGTTGGCTATACTGTTAATGACCTCAATGACCCGCTGCATGGGTTTGCTTTTTGCAATGAAGTGAAGTTTTCCCCATGGCCCTCCTTTTCCTGACAGTGGAAAGGGAGGATCAAGGGAGGCCTTAAGGGCGAGGTTCTCTTTCTCTAAATTTTTTTTTTCCTGGATCTTTTTGATCTTCAGATTCAGTTCATCGAGGTTGAAAGGCTTTGTGATGTAGTCTGAAGCGCCCTGCTTCATTGCATTCACGGCTGATTCGATGCTGCCGAAGCCGGTGATGATGATGACCTCGGTGCCAGGAAACCTCTCTTTCACCTTCTGAAGCAGTGTCAGGCCGTCCATCTTCGGCATTTTTATGTCAGCGATAAGAATATCGAACGGCTCTTTCTCAATTAAATTGAACGCATCAAGCCCGTTTGTCACGCACGTGAGGGCGTACCCATCTTTTAAAAGCGAGTACCTGAGATGTTTCAGGGTTATCTCTTCGTCTTCTGCTATAAGTATTTTAAGGTCCATTAACAATTATCCTACATTATTCAAAAATTGGACAAGTATGGTGAAAAAATATATTGAGCAATACCATAGCGCTTGACAATAAAAAATCTGTTGAACATGAAAGCTCGTGTATATTTATAAAATCTATCGCGTTCGAGATATTTTTGAACCATGGCTTGTCCAAATAAAAATATTGAATGATCCGCGCTATGTATGAAGCGTTATCTTAAACGTTGTTCCCTTGCCGGGCTCGCTGTTTACTTCGATCTCTCCATTGTGCTTTTTTATTATACTGAAAACGATTGCAAGTCCCAAACCAGTACCTTTTTCCTTCGTTGTAAAGAACGGATCAAAGACCTTTATCAGGTTTTCACGCGGTATGCCCTTTCCGCTGTCTGTGATATTTATTGTGACATATGTATCCGCTTTCTCAACCGTGGTATCGAGTGTGCCGTTTCCGTCCATGGCGTCAATGGCATTGCTGAAGAGATTGATAAATACCTGTTCCAGCATCAGGCTGTCTGCTTGTATTATAAGGGTCTCATCGGCATGAACAGCATATCTGACATTGGCGATCTCTCCTGTCGCCGCCATCTGCCGGAGTACTTTGTTTATGATATCCACTACCCTTACTTTTTTCAGGTCAGGGCCTTTTCCGCGGGCGAATTCAAGGAGGTCTCCAACTATGCGTTTTACCCTGAGGGTCTGGGAGAAAATGTCTTTTACACTTTCCTTGACGATCTCAGGCACCTGATCGAGATCGATCTCATTGTTGAGAGTCTGTGTTGCAAGATAGATATTGTTCAGAGGGTTGTTGAGCTCGTGCGCGACACCTGAAGCGAGTGTTCCCAGAGACGCGAGTTTCTCGGACTCCACAAGCTGTGCCTGTTTCTGGCGCAGAAGCTCCATACTGTGCTCAAGAGATTCCTGGGTAAGCTGCAGGTGATCGAGCATTGTGTTGAACGACATTGCAAGTGAATATGTCTCATCATGCTCCTTGATCGGCGCCCTGAGGGTCAGGTCGCCTTCAGTTATCTTTCTGGTAATGTCATCGAGTCTTTTTATCGGAGCGACTATATACGAAGATGTTGTATAGATGAGCAGTGGTCCCAGTATGCACAGAAGTACGACTGCTATCAGCAGGTTGCGCTGGGTCAATGTAAGGAATGCGCTTATCTTCTGCCTCTCACGGTCGGCTATTTTGTTTGTGATCTCTTCGAGCCGTGTGCCGATAACCTGCAATTCATTCACCATGGAATCGCTCTTCTGGTAGATAGAGAAGAGGTTGTGGATCGCATCGATATAATCGCTGCATCCAAGGCAGAATGGCATAATATTATTGAGTTGCGAGAGTGAATTATTCAGCATGTCAAAGGAATTTATGTCCCTGAATAACATATAGTTTTTCTCAAGGCGGCGGAGGTTGAGAATAAAGTCAGTTGAGAGCTCCATGGCTCCCTTCCCCGAGGCGACAAAGCTTTCTATTTTTCGCCCTTCTTCTCTTACGTGTTCGATGATCTCAGTCTCCTGGCGGTAGCTTTCGAGGAGGGACGAAGTGAGGCCTGAGTATGACTGAATGGAATTCCGGAGTATTGAGAATTCATCCTTTCCGATCTGATTCACGATCTCGGCGGAAATGCTGTTTACGGAATTACTGAAAACGACGATAGCATCCTGACAGAATTGATGGTATTCCCGGGTTTTGTGGAGAAGAAAATTCTTCTCGTTCCTTCTCACTTCAAGGAACCGCTCCCTCAGGTCATCGGCTATCTGCACATAGCTCTGCCTGCCTTTGACATTGCTGATGTACTTGTAGCTTATCATCCCCCCGATAATGACGATCAGCGAGGGGATTGATATACCGATGATCATCTTATGCCAGATTTTCAGGTTCATAATAGCTTTGATTGGTTCAAGGATACAATATTTTTTCGATTAGATAAAGAGCGCGAAGATAAAGCCTGTGACGCTATGGAGAAGACCGAAGAAGGAGCGGCCCTGGACCTAAACAGGCAGGATGCCGGAGTAATTCAGCCTCAAGATTATGCTGGTTTAATACGATATATACATATATATGTCAGTATTTGGCTTGGGGAAAAACGTCGATGAAGAGTAATTTTAATGATAATAAGTTGACCGGCAGCATGATATCATCGCCATTGTTCAGGCGATTTCTGATGACTATTGTCATGGTCATGCTTACTTTTACTTTAGCTTTCTATTTCCTTGCGGTCCCCTATTTAAAAAAACTGGTGTATTCCCTCGAAGAAAAAGCGATCCAGACCAATCTTCAGAACATCCATAAACTTATCCAGGCGAACTCTCTCGCCATTGAGGCTTATAAGGAGTCAGTCACTTCCGCCCATAAACGGCAGCTTAAAAACATTACCCTGTTCATGGAGACCTATCTGAAGAACAAATATGAGCAGGTTCAGGCCGGTATCATCACGAAAGAGGAGGCCAAGAAAAATGCTCTGCAGGCGCTGGGCGCCTTCAGGTATGGAAAAAACGACTATGTATGGGTGGCTGACTACAGAGGCTTTTATATTGCTCACCCTGATCCACGAATGAACAGGCAGGATTTCTCGAAGGTGCGGGATGTTTTTGGCAATTATGTTATCACCCCCCTGATCCAGCAGACCATGGAAAAAGGGGAAGGGTATCATTCTTTCTGGTGGCAGCGAATGGAGAATGATCTGCCTGCTGAGAAATTGACATATGCAAAGCTGTTTCCCCAATGGGAATGGGTGATCGGAACGGAAGTTTATCTGGATGAATTGGAAAGCGAAATCATATTGCGCAGGGAGAAGATGATTGAAGAACTCAGGCAGATACTGAAGAACATATCGATAGCAGAAACTGGCTACATGTACGTTTTTGATTCCTGGAGAAATATTATCATTCATCCGGACGCTGAGCTTGAAAACACTGATATGTCATCATGGAAAAACCCCGTAACCGGCAATTTGCTTTCGGATGACCTGATAGCAGCTACGCACAGGGAAGAAAATAAGGTTGCTTATAAATGGAACCAGTCTGATGATAAGGATAATTATATCTATGATAAAATCGACTGGGTAACGCATGTGGATGATTTTGACTGGTATCTTGCAGCTTCTGTTTATACGGGTGAACTGAACAAATCGTCAATTTTCCTCAGAAACAGGATCATCTTAATGGCTGTTGCCGGGGTAATACTTTCAATTATTGTTATTTCTCTCCTCATAAGCAGGCTGCTTGACCCCATTCGCCGCCTGTCTCATGTCGCAGGTCAGGTTGAGGCCGGAGACCTGAGTGCCCGGAGCGATGTCAAAGGCAGGGATGAGATTGGTTTTCTTGCCAGTGCATTTAATTCCATGATCGCTCAATTACGCGACGTCATCCAGGGACTGGACCACAAAGTCCTGGAACGTACTAAGGCACTCAATCAGACTAATGAGGAATTGACCTCGACCGTTGGAAAAATGGAGCAATATAACCGGGAAGTGACCCAGTTGAACAGGTTAGCGGAAAAACTCAATACCTGCAACTCTCTGAATGGGGTTTACCAGGTCATTGCGGAATCTTTGTCAGAGCTTTTTCAACAGGCTTCAGGGATCCTCTATATGTGTTCTACTGATAGTGATAATGATTCGGGATTCAAACCTGTAATAACATGGGGCTGGCATGTATATCCTGACTCTGAACATCTGCTGCACAAATGCAGATCGCTTGTAGAGGAGAAGGTAGTTATAGTTGACTTGGCGGATGAAAGTGTTTCTTCCTGCGAACATATCCGTGCTGACTTGCCCTGGATCTCCATCTGTATGCCTCTGCTTGTCAGGAATGAGAAACTGGGCATGATCAATCTTATATATGACGGTGAATTAAAACCGCGGGAAAAGGAACATATGTTCCAAAACTGGCAGCGTCTTGCCACTAATGCCGCCGACTATCTTGCCATGTCTTTGGCCAACATGAAATTAAGAGAAAAACTTCAGTACCTTTCAGTGAGGGACGGCTTGACAGGGCTGTTTAACCGACGTTATATGGAGGAAACCCTGGAGCGCGAGGTTGTTCAGGCAGAGCGGAGCAAAAGACCTGTCGGGGTCATAATGGCAGATGTGGATTTCTTTAAACAGTTAAATGACACCTATGGACACAAAGCAGGAGATATCGTTTTAATAGAGCTGGCCAAACTGCTTGTTAACATAACCCGAAAAGGTGATGTTGTGTGCCGTTATGGCGGAGAGGAATTCCTGATCATACTTCCGGGTGCTTCAGTAGAGCAGATCATTCAGCGTGCTGAGATTATAAGAGACAAGGTGGAGAATGAGTTGAAGGTCCTACACAATAATGAATTGCTGCGAATAACAGTATCGCTTGGCGCCGCTGCTTACCCGGACCATGGCAGTTCTCCTGATGATGTGCTGAAGGCCGCTGATAATGCTTTATATAGGGCCAAGGAGCAAGGCAGGAACATGGCGATCTCAAGTCATCTCATTTAATACATCATGGAGTTGTCTTGGATTTTCTCCGCTGCTTGAAAGAGCAAGAATAAAACTCAAAGATTTAAATGACAGATCAGAATTATCTCCTGTTCATCCCCCGATGGAATGACATTTGGTACAGATCATCATGACTTCTTCTACAGGCAGGAGCTTGTCAAATGTGGAGGAGTGAGGGTCATGGCAGCTACTGCAGGTCAACTGCCTTCCGGGGTTGATTGGATCATTCGCGCCTGAAACAGGATGCCCGTTGACAGGGTGATTGTTTTTCTGCTTGTCTGTTTTCGGATGACATTTCAGGCAGAGATCTTTAACTTCAGCCGCGAGGAAGAACGGAAAACTGCTGCCGTGCGGGTCATGACATCCTGTGCAGCCCTGCTTGATTACCGGCTCGTGTACAATTGCCTGCTTCATCATATCCTGTTTCCCGTGGCACTCCAGGCACATGGTGGAAGAGTCCTTCCGCAGCATGTGCCTTATGCTGGATCCATGAGGGTTATGACACATGTTGCACTTTGCTATTGCAACAGGGCCGTGAATGTATTTATAGCCTGAAAATTCTGTTTCGTTCTTTGTGTGGCACGTATAGCAGAGCAGTGCGGCCTTTGAACTTTCCTTTATGGCAAATCTGGCCGGGACGTCTACTGAATAGTCAGTTTCCATCGCCTCAGTCTGGTGGCATTTCAGACATTCCCAGTTGACGCCGGCTTCCTTATGCTGAAACTCAAGGCCTGAGAACTCGCTTTTATGGCAGGGGAAGCAGATGCTTTCTGAGGGTTTGGACGGAGTTGTATCATTGGCCCCAATTGTCAGTCTGTGACAGGGCAGACAGGGTTTTTCATTCACTTCCGTATGGAACGGATTGAATTCATAATCTGAAGGCGCAAGTGTGGAATAGTATGCAGGCGTGTAGAACACATTTGCACTAAAGACAATAGCGTTGCCTGCCTGAATGACGACCAGATTGCTTTTTCCGTATTTCAAAGGGATACTGACATGGGCCGTACCGGAATGGGAACTTGTTTTAAAACTTCCTGAATCTACTGAACTTCCATCCACGGTTATATAAAGACTGCTGACAGGAACGGATATGACGCTAATCCAGGTAAAATATGGGTCCTGAGACCAGATATTTTTCGTGACTGTGTTTTCAGCATATGCAGACATAGCAGCAGGAAATAATATGCATATCGATACTTGCAGCATTTTCAGCACTCTGGACAATAGAATCCTGCCAAGTATTTTTTTCACAAAGTCTAACATGTGTTAGCAAAAGAAGTTTGCATGTGAAAGCGACCGTGAGGGGCTCATTTCCATCTTTCCTCATACATAGTCATCAGTATGGAGACAGCCAGTTTATTTAATCTGTTGGCCTTTTCGTTCAGTCCTTTTTTCTCATAGATGTCAGCGAGCGCGATTATGACTTCCAGACGGGGATTGGGAGCAATAAATGCCTTTTCCAGTTCAGGCAGTGCAGAGTCAATTTCGCCCCTCTCGTAATAGAGCAGCCCCAGTCCGGAGATGGCGTCATCTGACTCTCCGTTTATTTTCAGGGCATCCTTGAAGGATATTTCGGCCTTGTCGTATTTTTCAGTTGCAAGCAATGCGAATCCCAGGCCGATGTGTGCATCGATGAGATGAGGGATCAATTTCACAGCAGTGGAAAACTCTCTTATAGCCTGGCCATACATTTTCTTTGCGTGCATGATCTTGCCGTAATTGATCCTTCTGATATATTCTTTCTCTTCCTCGCTTTTTATTATGGTTTCTTTTGGCTTGAGCGAGTTTGTCAACTGGTCCTTGTCCCACTCTCCGAGCAGAAATCTTACGTTATTATCGACAATTTTCTTTATATCGAAGGTGTAGGGGATGACCTCATGCAGCATGCCGTTTTCATCCCCGAGGACAATAAGCGGCATCATGAAAACGCCATATTTGTTATAGATGTTCTTCTGACTGTCATAATATATCTTTACTTTTGATGCAGATTTGTCCATGTATTCCTTCATGATATCGGCAACCTGGCTGTCACTGTAAATTGCGACAATGTCGAGCTTTGTCTTGTATTGCTCAGACAAGTCGGATAAGGCTGAGAGAAGGGCGAGGGATCGCTGTTTCCTGAAATCCGGCCTGACCGAGAAGAACATTATGACCGAGGGTTTTCCTCCGCCCGGGACAAAAAACTGCGGTGACATGTCTTTGAGAGAAGGCAATTGCATGGGCGGCAGTTTTTCTCCTCTCTTGATATTGCTCAGGATGCCTGCTTCCTGTGCCAGTGCAACATGATAACCGCATACGGTAAAGAATAAAACCACAGCAGCGACAAGTAAAATATATGCTGTTTTACTCTTAGGTATTACCTGTAATGTCCTGCTCTTCATGGCACAGTTCCTTTGGTTTTATTCATTCTTTTCCGGCCTTATCCGGTCATATTTTTTTGCCTTGTGACAACCAGCCATACAACTGCCGCCATCCGGCAGTTTGGTAAATTTCAATGTAATGGTGAAAATATCATTGTAGGGAATTTTTTCCCGTATATGAAATGCCTGGTTAGAGGCATGGATCTCGTGGCATGTCTTGCAGCTCTTTCCTTTGGTGACCACATGGAGGTAGTGAAGATTTTCTTTGCCGTTCCTGAACCCGGTGGTGCGGGTATCCTTTTCGAGGATCAACTCGGAGTTGTGGCAGTTGTAGCAGAGGGAATAATCTGCAGCGTCGAACTTGATCGCATATTCTTCTGAAAAACTTGTCCTCAGCAGATGTTTGTTTTCGCTCCCATGTACAAGATGGCACTGGCCGCAGTCGTCGGTGCGAACAGGCCCGTGTTTGTATAAACTTCCAGTGATAAGTTCTTTTTCCTTCGGATGGCATGAATAACAGACGTCAGATATTGGAAGCTTCATCAGTTGTTTGTTATTTGTTGAATGCGGTGTATGGCATGATGTGCATTCGGTCTTATCAACAGGATCATGCCGGTATTTGCCGTTTTCAATCTGGTTGGCAAATTCAGGGTCCAGTTTCCGGTGACAGTCAAGACATAACTCCTTTATCGGCTGCTTTACAGGGATATAGTTGCCATTTTCATCTTTCCTGTTGCGCAAATGATCCAGGGTCTCAGAACCGTGAGGGTCGTGGCAGATCGTGCAGTCTTTTTTCACGGGTTCATGAATGAAGGTATTTTCAAACTCGGCTTTCCTTTCTTTGTGGCATTTAAAGCAGAGGTTATTGCCGCTGTCCAGCAGTAATTTTTTACTTTGTGAGACATGCGGCATATGACAGGCAATACAGTCACCCGCTTTGACCGGTTCATGCAGTACATTGTGGCTGTTGTATTCTTTCCCATGGCAGCCTGAACAGAGGCCGACAATGCTTTCTCTTTTCAGGTGATATTCAAGGTTAGATTGATGGGGGTCGTGGCAGGATGTGCATTCCCCCTTTAATACCGGATGGTGTATATGTTTGGCATCTATGGACATTTTCTCCGCCTCTGCATGGCAGGAAAAACAAAGCGCAGAACCAACGTATTTCAGGAAGTCCTTATTTTCGCTGCCATGCGGGTTATGGCAACTGGCACAGGAGCCTTTTTGAAACGGCTCGTGCTGAAACTTTGCATTGTCAAAGTCGGCGTGGCATGCCTTTGTCATGCATGCCGGCTGCTGAACTGAAACAGCTTTATAATTCTCGTTCACAGGGTGGCAGAGCCTGCATTCACCTGCCAGGTCGTTTTTGCTGTGAAGATAATAAGGTGAAAAGCCTTCAGGATATGAATTGTCCGGATTCCTGTCTGAGAAAAGTATTTCGATGCTGTTAATGGTCCCTGAACCGTTTGAAAGACTGACAGTGTTCTTTCCCAGAGCCAACTGCACTTCACAACTGAAATAATTGTCAGCCAGTTCCAGTTCGAGCCTTTTTTTACCTGAACTGTTTTCGGCAGAAAGAGACAGGTTTTGGCTGTCTCCGGTTTTTCCTATGATCCTTATCTTTGAGATAAAAGTGACGGCGTTATTGAACGGATAGATAAATTCTGCATCTTTTGCCGCAACTGAAGCAGGTAAAATGAAAATGCACATAGCGTATACCGCTAAGACAATAAATGGCTGTATTTTTTCGGTCGTCACCTGTTTTCAGAGTTCCTTGCAGTATCTATATGTATATATGTTCGGTTATGAGAGGCGTATACTTTAGCCTTAATTGAGCTATTATCCTATAAAAAGCAGTTAGCCACAGATTAACGCAGATTATCACAGATTTATTATCCTAAAAACCGCAGTTACCCACCACTTTGAATAGGCAAAAGCAGCTTTGTTTGTAATCTGAAGCCGGTAACGGTAATTATAATATGTTCGCAGACAC